>PFPJ01000001.1 GCA_002792995.1 Candidatus Magasanikbacteria bacterium CG_4_10_14_0_2_um_filter_41_10
ATTGTTGTATCAATTTTCCCGACAAATTCATTTACCAGATGAACCGTTTTCTCAAAGTTAAATTCAGCATACGCAATCTGCATATTCTTCCCAAAATTACCAATTTCTATTTTCCAATTTCGATTCTCATCCTGCTGTGGAACAATACTCTCATGATACTTTTCAATCATCGTCAACACACGAGAAGTCAAATTTCCAATACCATTCGCAAGATGCGCGGTATAAAAATCTTCAAAACGTGTAACCGACCAATCACCATCATCATAACTAGGCAATCCACCGAGAAGGAAGTAGCGAACCGCATCGGTCCCATATTTTTCTACCACATCATACGGCGCAACAACATTGCCGATACTCTTACTCATCTTCTGTCCTTCTGCTGTAATGAATCCATGAATAAAAATTTGCTTGCTTGGTGGGAGCTGTGCAGATAAGAGCATCGCCTGCCACATCGCAGTCTGTTGTCGCAAATTATCTTTCCCTGCAACTTGTACGCCTGGCCAGTACGTGTTGAATTTCTCTTCATCTTCTGGCCATTCTAATGTGGAAATATAATTCACAAGCGCATCAAACCACACATACATCACTTGCGCTTCGTCTCCTGGTACTGGCACACCCCATGGCATTTTTTCTTTGAGTCTCGAAATAGAAAAATCTTGCAGTCCCCGCTCGACAAATGCTTTGATTTCGTTTTGTCTGTGTGCCGGTACAACAAAGTTTTCTTGTTCATAAAGTTTCAACAGTTTTTCTTGATACGCAGAAAATTTGAAGAAATAATTTTCTTCACTGATCATTTCTATCTCGTATGTTGGATGAATCGGACACTTGTCATCCACAAGTTCGGAATCTGTTTTTTCGAGTTCACACCCAACACAATATTTCACCTGATACGATTTTTTATAAATATCACCATTCGCCTCGCAACGCTTCCAAAATTCCTGTGCTGCAGCTTTATGATGTGCGTCTGTGGTTCGAATAAAATGTGTGTAACTCAAATTGAGGGAGTCTTTTAACTTGCCAAATTTCACAGCATAGCCATCGACATATTCCTGTGTAGGAATACCCTGTTCTTCTGCTTTTCTGTGAATTTTCAGTCCATGTTCGTCTGTCCCTGTATTGAAAATCACGTCATTTCCAAGCATACGCTGATAGCGAGCGATTGCGTCTGCCTGTACAATCTCAAGCGCAAATCCGATGTGTGGATCGGCGTTGACGTATGGGAGGGTGGTTGTGATGTAAAAATGTTTCATAGTTATTAATTCAATTCTTCCAAAACTTCCACGATAAATGGATCAGACAAATTTTCTGGAGTTAAAGGTCCGTTATCCCGAAAAATTTTATAATCTTCATGTTCTACTAAAGAAACCATCTCTTCAGCAGCATTCATAAAAAACGGTTCCTTCTCAACATCGCCTCTTAAAAATTTAGCTGACGTGATCTCTTGACGCCGACTTGGCTTGATAATTGCATACACTCCAGGTCTTAGTTCAAGCATTGCTGGCGCAAACATTTTTTTAAATTCTTGCATTATTCGACCTTCCTCTAATTCTAAAGATTCTTTTCTGCGCAATAAATCAACAGACTGTGCTTGAAGCACTGCGAAATCTATACCATTCATTTCAGATTCAATATGTCGTTTTGGGATCTCTGCACTCATATTATTATGAATAAAGTCATTATTTAATACAATTTTTTATCGCTTCTACAGTCTCAGCAGCAGATATGTGCGTTGTGTCTATTTCCTTTCCAGCTTTTACTTGTGACGTAATCATATGCACATATTCTGCAGCGTCTTTTCCATAAGGTTTTTCTCTTTGCGCATCTCTTTCTCGGCAGGTGTCTACATCACTCATGAGTGTGAAAATAGATATATCATTTCCAAACTTGTTTCGGAAGTCGTCAATTTGATCTTGATAATAAAAATTTCCATCCACCACATACCCCAAGGTCTCTTTCTTCGTTAACGACTGAATAATTTCATTCACTTTTAAAAAACTTTCCACAGGAATTCCATCGCCATCATCCAATTTGTATTCGTCCAAAATATCGTCCACTGAAATATACTCAAAACCCAAATCCTTTGCCAACATTTTTGATACAGTGGTTTTCCCAACTCCGAGGGGGCCTCTTATGATGATAAATTTCAACATATTCTATTCACTATCAGCTATATGCTATCTACTTCCCCTCACCAACACCACGAATTCCCCCTTTTCTACAATATTCATCTTCGCCACCTCTTCTATACTTCCACGATACACAGTTTCAAACTTCTTCGTCAACTCTCGGCAAATCACCACTTCCCTATCCCCTTCTAACACGTTCCCCAATTGCCCAATTGCCTTCTTGATTCGATGATTGGATTCATAGAATGCGACCGTATACTTCGCGTCTGCCACTTCCCGAAAAAATGTCTCGCGCCCTTTTTTGTGCGGAGGGAATCCCATGAAAATAAATTTATCCGTAGGAAGTCCAGATATAGAAAGTGCGGCAATAACAGCAGAAGGCCCTGGAATTGGTTGGACAACCACGTCATTCCGAGTCCCGATTGAATCGGGAAGGAATCTCGTCTCTGCATCGAGATCTCTCGATTCTCCTTCGGCTCCTTTCAGTCGCTCAGGATCACTCGAGATGACGTCGTGAATCAATCGATTACCGGGATCCGAAATCCCCGGCGTCCCTGCATCTGTAACAAGTGCAAGGTGTTTCCCGTCATCTAATAATGAGAGGATCTCCCTGATTTTTTTTTCATCGCTATGCTGATGATAGCTCATGGTCGGTGTATTTATCTCATAATGTGACAAAAGTTTCTTTGTCACACGCGTATCTTCGCACAAAATAATATCCGCCGTCTTGAGCACCTCAAGCGCACGAAGCGTGATATCACCGAGATTTCCAATTGGCGTTGCAATTATTGATAGCATAACATCCCTTAGTCTAGCGAAAAATAGATACTTTGGCAAACCAATATTCCTCTTCATACATTTATGGTATACTATGTGCATATGAAACATATTACAAAACGTATCTTAGCCACGGTTATTGCCTTTGGGTTGGTAATGCCACAAACTGCCTTTTTGGCAACAGACGCACCATTTAACCCAAATTTTTTGCTTTCTGATGAAGAATTGCAATCGTGGGAAAGCATGTCCAGGACAGACATCCAGGCTTTTTTGGATGGTCGACAAAGTTATCTCTCAACATACCGGACAGAAGACAAAAATGGTGTACAACGACTTGCCGCTGATATTATCTACAATGCAGCAGCAGAAAACAAAATAAACCCAAAATATGTTCTTGTAAAACTACAAAAAGAACAAAGTCTTATCACCGCACAACAACCAACACAAAAACAACTCGATGGTGCCACAGGATATGGTATTAGCGATGGATGTGGATGGGATTGTGCCACATACAAAAATAATCAAGGATTTGGCAAACAAGTTGATTCGGCTGCAGCGATCATGCGCTGGTACTATGACAATGTCTCATCTCAAAGCTGGATCAAGCGTCCGCCATTGAGCTATACCATCGATGGTGAATTTATTACTCCGGCTTCCCTCGCAACAGGATTTTTGTATACATACACTCCTCATTTGCAAGGCAATAAAAATTTTTGGTCACTCTGGCAATCGTGGTTTGATCAAGTGTATCCAGATGGAACTATTCTCAAAACAGATACGGACCCAACCGTTTACCTCATTCAGAGTGGAAAAAAACGTGCCTTTGCAAGCATGACTGCACTTGCCACCCGTTATGATCCAAAACGAATTATTATCGTGCCAAGTACAGAACTTTCTCGATATGACAAAGGATCTGATATCAGTCTCCCAAACTATTCTGTCGTCAACGCAGGAGGAACGTATTATCTCCTCGACTATGACACCAAACGTCCATTCGCATCAAGTGACACAGTACGACAACTCGGATACAATCCTGATGAAATTTTGGATGCAACACAAGATGAACTCACGACATATACTAATGGAAAAATCATTTCTGCCGAAAATGCAGATCCTCTCGGACAAGTCGTCCAGCTCAAAGAAAATAGTGCACTCTATTATATCCAAGACAATGAATACCACCTCATCTACGACAAAGCCATCCAAAAAGAAAATTTTCCTCATCTCAAGATAACACCAGGAACCCTGGAGAAGCTCAAAGGTCTCACCCAAGGAGAACCCGTCAAAATGAAAAATGGAACACTAGTCCTCGTACAAGGTGACAATAAAGTATATGTCATAGAAAATGGAAAAAAACGTCATATTGCTTCAGAAGCAGTCTTTGCGGGTCTTGGATATGATTCCAAAAATATTGTCACCATAAACGAATTTGCTGGCATTATCCACGAAACAGGTGAACCAATATATCTCAGAAATGATGTCGTCACAACAGCGCCATCAACAAATGCCACACCACAAACAGAAACAAGCACAAGCACAGAAGAACCAGTACAAACACAAAATAGCACTCCTATTGAAGATCGAATGATCCGTACACCACAAGATCAACTATCTTTTATCGGAAAAAAATTTGAAACATCTATTGATTCATACATCATCGCTGACTATGCGACAGGATCCATTCTTGCTGGAAAAAATATAGACACCGTACGACCGACAGCATCACTTGCAAAAGTGATGACAACCTATATGCTCATGAAAGAAGGATTGAATCTCAATGCCTCTGTGGTCTACAACAGTGCAACCCAAAAAACACCACCAGAATTTCATAGATACAGAATAACAGATGGTGAACGCGTACGGAATGCTGATTTGCTCGGTGCCGTCCTCATTTCATCGATGAACACACCTGTCCGTATGCTCGTCTCCAGCGTAACAAACAATGAAGCAGGATTTGTCTCAAAAATAAATGCACAACTAAAAGACTGGGGCCTCACCTCATCGTCATGGAAAGATGTCTACGGTGGCGCAATTGATAACAATACAACAGCACGAGAATATTTGACGATCTTTACCAAAGCAACCACAAATGCTACCTTAAAACAGTATCTTGGGACTCCTTCATATAGCTACGATGAGATGCTAGATCTCGATGGACAACCACACCATTTTGATGATCATTCCAACGACCTCATGAAAGACAATTCTCTCTCATTTTCTATCATGGCAAGCAAAACAGGATATATCTATGAATCTGGAGATAATATTGCTATGCTAGTACAAAGAAAATCTGATGGGAAACAATTTGTCGTGATTGCCCTAGGCAATCCTGAACATGGCAATAGATTTTCTTCACCAAAAGCCCTCACTGAGTGGGCTATGACACAATTCTAATAGTATGTCTCTTGTCTTTGCGGGGCTAGTTCCCCATCCTGCCGTTCTCCTTCCTACCATAGGAAAAAATGCCATCATCCAACTCGATGCGACTCGTAGTGCCCTTGAAAAACTCGAACAAGAATTATATCTTGCAAAGCCACATCGCATTATTATTATTACTCCTCATGAGGGCATATTTGAGGATGCCTTTGTCGTCAATGCCCACACAAACCTGCATTCTCATTTTGAACAGTTTGGAGATATGGCGACAACATATACATGGGAAGGATCGCCAGACATCGCAGCAAAAATTCAACATAAAGCAAATCAACGTCATATTCCAACGAGACTCGTGAGCAACGAATATCTTGGTCATGGAGCGTCCATTCCCCTCATGTATCTATCAACGCACCTCAAAGAAACAAAAATACTTCCAATAGGATATAGCAATCTTGATACAAAACAGCATATTGCTTTTGGTGAACTAATCAAAGAAGTAATCATGGAATCGGATAAACGTATTGCAGTGATTGCATCCGGTGACATGGCGCACACCCTCACCAAAAAATCACCTGCAGGATTTCATCCAGATGGAGAATGGTTTGATACAGAGATCCAAAGACTCCTCAGCAAAGAAGACCGTCAGACTATCCAAGAACTCAACGCAGAACGTGTAAAAAATGCTGATGAATGTTTGTACCGTTCTCTCTTGATTCTCTGTGGTGTCTTATCAAACATGAAATGCACATTTGAACCATACGCCTATGAAGCACCGTTTGGAGTAGGCTATCTCACAGGACAATTTCATGTATCATAATAAGGAGGGATGAGCGATATCCCATGATTGCAGAAATCATTCCAATCAAACGCCTGCCACGTCGTTTTTCTCATTTTGACTACACGGTTCCAGATGACATGAGAGAACGTATCTCCATTGGGCAGATAGTGCGTGTGCCACTCAAATCGTCCGAAATATTCGGACTTGTTTTATCATTGAGAGAAAAACGTAGTTCAGACACAAGTGCACTCAAGGAAGTACTCGGGATTGTCAACGACACACCATGCCTTTTTGCACACCATCTCGAACAACTCAAAACACTTGCATCGTGGTATGGCGTGTCCTATGGCACGATGGCGATGATGATGCTCCTTCCACTTCAAAAACGAAAATTAAAAAGCATACACCTATCAGCCAGTATGCAGGCAAACAAATCAGAAATACACAAACCAATGTTTCACTTGTACAAAAATGAAAGAGAGCATTGTACATTTTTGCAAAAACAAATTGCCACTTCACCCAATTACCAAATTGCCATCATCGTTCCAGAAATCCAATACATAAACACGATTCTTTCACATCTCAAAGAATACGAACATGACATTGTCACCTGGCACAGTGGTCTTTCTACAAAAGAACAATTTGAACGGTGGTTGCAGATTCGCAATGGAGAGAAAAAAATTATTATTGGTACGCGCGGTGCAATGTTGCTTCCATATTATAATCTAAACTCAGTTGTTATTGATTACGAAGAAAAGGAAAATCATAAACACTGGGATCAAGCCCCTCGCTTTCATGTCAAAGACATTGCAGAGGTGTTACGCACTACGCAAGGTATTCACGTACATCTCATGAGCTCTTCACCAAGCGTTGAAAGTTATTACAACGTGCACAAAAAAAAATACGAGGCCACTCATTTTCAAATTTCTTCAGCACCACAGTGCGACATTGTCAACCTTACCAACGAACGCCGTGGTGGAAATACGTCCCCTATTTCAGACAAACTCGAACAACACCTCCTCACACTTCAAGACAATGCGTTTCTCTATCTCAATCGACTGGGTCTTGCGACGTTCATTGGCTGTAATGACTGTGGCTGGCGCGCCCTGTGTCCAACGTGCAAACTACCACAAACACTCCATACGAAAAACAAACAGGTAACCTGCCATTATTGCAACATCGCATCTCCTCTGCCCACACTCTGCCCAGCATGTAAAAAAACGATTGTCACGCTTGCGGGTGTTGGAACAGAAACAGTGGAAAAACTGCTCAAAGCATTTGTAACAGAACACAATCTTCCACACCAAGTCATTCGCATAGACAGTGAAACACATGTACAAAGCACCCAATTACCCAGTGACCCTGTTATTGTCATTGGCACGGATACGGCATTGCAATATATCGATTGGAACAATACAGCAGTCATTGCCTTCCTCGATATTGATATGCACCTTTCTTTGCCAGAATATCGTGCAGAAGAACATCTCTGGCATTTGATTCAAGAAGTAAACTATCTCAAACGTGAAGATGCCACATGTATCATCCAAACACGTGAACCAAAACAGTTGATATTTAAATCGTTGACCGAACCAGAACGATTTTACCGCACAAATCTCAATTATAGAATGAAACTAGGCTATCCACCATACACCTATCTTGTTAGATATTTTTATGGACATGCCAATTTTCTCGAAGCAAAAAAAGTAATGGAGACAAGTGTCGTTGTACTCAAAAAACGGTTGAAAGAACAACACAAAAATATAGAGCTCACCGATAGTTTTGACATGCACCCACGCTATTATCGTGGACGACATTGGTTTGCGGTGATGGCGAGAGTATCTCCTGAGACATGGCAAGATGACCTTGTTTGGCTCAATGGACATATTCCAGATACATGGAAAATAGATCCCAATCCTATCAATATTCTTTCGCCATAAGTATGAAAGTTGTTCAGATATATCATTCGTTTCAAGATACACACAAACACGTGTATCCTCTGTTTGACTCCCCTGTCTCTGCCGGCTTCCCTTCGCCTGCAGACGACTATATCGAGCAAGATATAGACTTACACGACTATCTCGTAAAAAACCCTCCTGCGACCTTTCTGGTGCGTGCAGAGGGAGACTCTATGGAGGGTGCAGGTATTTTTTCTGGAGATATCTTGATAGTAGACAAATCACTCTCTCCCCAAGATGGCAATGTTGTGATTGCCGTCGTTGATGGTGATCTCACTGTGAAGCGACTTCTAAAATCAAAAAAAGGAATCACCCTCTCCCCAGAAAATGAACATTATCAACCTATCCATATTTCCGACGAACAGGACATCACCATCTGGGGAGTAGTAACGAATGTTATCCATTCTCTGAAGTAAAATTGTTAATCTCAATATGTATGTTCTCGTCGACTGCAACAATTTCTTTGTCTCCTGCGAACGCGTAATCAATCCACGGCTCGAAGGCAAACCAGTTGTCATTCTTTCAAACAATGATGGCTGTATTGTGGCACGATCAAATGAAGTAAAAAAACTGAGTGTTCCAATGGGAGCGCCATTTTTCAAATGGAAAGAGTATCTCAAAAATCACAACGTTCGGGTGTTTTCTTCCAACTACCTTCTCTACGGCGACATGTCGAGACGCGTGATGGAAACACTGGAAACATGTCTGCCAGAGGTCTCTCTATATTCAATTGATGAAGCTTTCTCAAATATTTCAGGAGTGAAAGATATAGAAACACTCGCACGAGAAACAAAACACATTGTCACACAGTGGACAGGCATTCCCGTATCAATCGGCGTCGGTCCAACCAAAACTCTTGCAAAGGCCGCAAACGAACTGGCAAAAGAACATACAGCACATAATGGCGTAGTGATATTTGAAACAGCAAAAGCCGCTGTCCCCTATTTTCCAAACATTCCCGTGCAAGATCTTTGGGGTGTGGGGAGAGCCTTTGGAGAAAAACTCCCACGCCTGAGTATTCATACTGCTGAGGATTTGTTGAAAAAAGATGACATGTGGATAAAAAAAGAACTTGGCATCCCCGGACTATCACTCGTACATGAATTGCGAGGATATGAACAAACAACGATGGATCATCATAGAGACATGAGAAAATCAGTAATTCGAAGTAGATCCTTTGGTACGCGCGTGACAGAAAAAAAAGATATTATCGACGCACTCACCTATTTTGCAGATCGCGCAGGACAAATGCTCCGAAAAGAAGGTCTTCGCACAAAGATCATTCGTCCTTTTTTCATGACATCGAGATTCGCACCAGAAAGATACTACGCATCAAAAACAATACAGCTAGAAGAAGCCACAAACGATAGTAGAATCCTTATCCAAAAAGCCATCAACGTAGGAGAACAACTATTCAAACAAGGGTATCCGTATGCAAAAGCAGGCATTGTCTGTACTGATATCGTCGATAAAAAACATTTCCAACAAAGTTTATTTTCAGCAGAGCGCAGTGAAGATGGCAGAATCATGAAAGCCTACGATGCAATTAAAAAAAAATACGGCCCATATAGTATCAATCTCGGCAGAACAAGCGAAGAAAAAAAGTGGCACATGAAACGAGAACTTCTGAGTACACCCGAAAGAAAAAATGTATCGAGTATCCCAGTGGCCTGTTGTAAATAAAAAATCGGCATATAGCCGATTTTTTTGTTTTTTGAAATTAACGTTTTCTCCACTGGTGTCCACGTCGTGCTTTTGTCAATCCTGGTTTTTTTCGTTCTTTTGTTCTCGCATCTCGAGTCATAAACCCTACCGCACGAAGAACAGGTTTCAAATCTTCATTCCATCCTACGAGAGCTCGTGAAATTCCATGACGAATAGCTTCCGCCTGTCCTCGAGTTCCACCACCAGCAACTTTTACAGATACATCAAGATCTTTTTGTTTACCAGTGACATCCAAAGGAGAAGAAATAATCTTCTGCAAAATCAATGTAGTAAAGTATGTTTTATATCCTTTCCCATTGATAGTGATTTCTCCTTTGCCAGGAGTAAGTCGAACGCGTGCAGCAGCTTCCTTTCGTCTGCCTACGGCACGGCTCATGTCTTGTGTATTCTTCGTAGCCATAGAAATAATTAATTCTTAATGGTGAGACGTTTCATCATCTCATCTCGGTGCTTATTTTTTGGAAGCATTCCATAGACAGCACGTCGAATAACATCACCAGGATTTTCATCAAAGACACGCTTCATTGATTTTGTTTTCAATCCACCTGGGTACATCGTATGGTGATAATAATCTTTTTGAACAAGTTTATCTCCAGTAAAGACAAGTTGTGATGCATTGGTAACAATCACAGCATCTCCAGCGTCGATATGTGGTGTAAATGTTGGTTTGTCTTTTCCACGCAAAATACGTGCAATTTCGGTTGCAACACGACCTGGCGCTTTGCCAGCAGCGTCAACTTCTTGTTGTGCTCTTTGAATAGTCTGTGTCATATTATACAAGTTCGATGCGTACCTTTTCAGCACCATCATTTGGACGAAATCCAATTTTCAAAATTCGTGTATATCCTCCATTACGTTCTTTGTATCGTGGTCCGAGATCGTCCATAAGTTTCACGACGGCTTTATCAGTGTACAACGATTGAATCAATCTGCGTCGGTCTGTGAGTGTACCACCCTTTGCAGTGGTGATCAGTGGTTCCACAAACATACGCAATTCTTTTGCTTTTACTTTCGTGGTTTCAATAGCCTCGTGAAGAATAAGACTTTCTGCAAGATTACGCAAGAGCGCTTCTCGCTGTGCCTTTGGTCTTCCAAGTGTTCGTTGTCTTTTCTTTTTATGTCTCATAGCATGCTAATTCGAAAATGGTTATACACCTGCCTCTTCTGTTTTTTCAAGCAAAAGAGAAAAGTGATCCATCAATATCTGTGTAGCTTGTCCGACAGCCTCTCTTGGTGACATAGTACCATCGGTTTCTACATTCATAACTAATTTTTCATAGTTGGTCACATCTCCCACACGAGTCATTTCAACATTGTACCCAACATCTCGGATAGGAGTATACAACGAATCGATTGCAATCGTTCCAAGATCAAGATGTTTGGTTTCTTTTTGTGCGACAGGAACATATCCTTGTCCATTACCAACCGTGATATCCATTGTAATAGTTTTTTTCGCATCGGTCACCGTTGCAATAAGCATGTCTGGATTTGCGATTTCAACATCAGCATTCTTTGCAAAATCCTTTGCAGTAATAGGACCGGTCCCTTTTTTGGTAAGTGAAAGAGTCACAGGTTCATCACTATGCACTCGAACAGCGAGCTGTTTGAGGTTCAAAATGATCTCGATCATGTCTTCCTGAACTCCTTCCACAGCAGAAAATTCATGCTGGACACCATCAATTTTGACAGATTCTACAGCAGCGCCTGGCAATGAAGAAAGAAGTACTCTACGAAGAGCATTTCCAAGCGTAGTCCCATACCCCTTGCTACATGGGGTTACCACAACCTGCCCGACGTGTTCACGGTCGGTATCGTTAAATTCGATAGTAGTTGGGAGTGGGATGTTATATTCCATAGATGAGTGTGGTTATGGAGTGACAGGTTTTTTTAGCGTGTAGAATAATATTCAACGATCAGTTTAACATCGAAAACGTTTTCAAAATCTTCCTGCATTGGTTTTGAGAGCACTGAACCTTTTTTTTCTGTAGGTTCAACTTTGAGCCATGAAGGAACTTTTGCATTTGAGAGCTGATCAGTAATTGTTTCAAAAATTTTCTTTCCTATCTTGTTTGGACGAAGAGCGATTTCATCACCAGATTTTACAAGGTACGAAGGGATATCCAATTTCTTTCCATTGACGAGAAACATGCCATGATTCACGAGCTGTCGTGCCTGTGCTCGTGTCACTGCAAATCCCATACGATACACAACATTATCAAGTCGTGATTCCAAAATATGGTTTACATTCACACCAGAATCTCCTTCTCGTCGATTTGCTTCTTCAACATATCCACGAAATTGTCGTTCACGAAGACCATAAATAAATTTAGCCTTCTGCTTTTCTTCAAGTTGTTTTCCAAAACTCGAAGTTGAAGAACGGTGACGTGCTCCATGCTGTCCTGGCTTTTGTGTCAAGCGTCGTGCAACTTTTGCTGCATTGGTCTTGAGACCAAGATTGACACCAAATCGGCGTGCAATTTTATTTTTTGGACCTGTGTATCTTCCCATATCAAGATAAAAATCGTAAATGCTCTATAATATATTAAACGCGTCTTCGTTTTGGTGGTCGGCACCCATTGTGCGGGATTGGAGTCATGTCCTTGATAGACGTCACATTCAATCCTTGAGTATTCAACCCACGGATTGCAGATTCACGTCCACCACCGATACCTTTAACAAAAACACTTACTTCTTTGAGACCATACTGCTGTACCATTTCAAGCGCTTTTTCAACCACTTTTGAAGCAGCGTAGGGAGTTGCTTTTTTTGGCCCTTTAAACCCTACCATACCAGCACTTGCCCACCCCAAGACATTTCCATTTGCATCAGTCAACGTCACAATAGTGTTGTTGAAGGTTGCCTGAATATAAGCACGTCCAGTCCCTACCAATCGTGACTGTACTTTTTTCTTTTTTGCTTTTGTTGTTTTTTTAGATGTGGTTGCCATAAAACATTTCTAGCCAGATTTATGTCTTTTGTGCACTTGGTTTCTTCCCGCTCGCTGCTTTATTGCGGACATTACCACGAACAGTACGTGAATTTGTTTTTGTACGTTGCCCACGAGCAGGGAGACGTTTCATGTGTCGTGTACCACGGTATGACTTGATATCTTTGAGACGCTTGATATTCCCTGCAACTTCTCGACGGAGATCACCTTCTGTTTTATATTCTCCTTCAAGAATTGCACGAATTTTATCTTCTTGCTCTTGGGTAAGATCTTTGACACGAACACTTTCATCTACACCAGCAGCATCCAAGATCTTTGCTGAACTTGTGTTACCAATACCCTTCACATAGGTAAGAGCGATAACAACACGTTTTTGTTTTGGGATATTTACTCCTGCTACACGCATACAAAACTATTAATTACTAGCGCTGGTACGCTTTTTCTGACCCTGTCGTTGCTTATGGCGAGGGTTCTCACAAATAACATGAACCACGCCTTTTCGACGAACGACTTTACATTTTGCACATCGTGGCTTCACGCCGCTGTGAACTTTCATACAGAATCAATAATGTCATTTAGGATACAAAAAATATCAACCACTGCCGTGATATCGTTGCCTCTTTCAATGACAGACCTGCCTATTCGCGAAAGAATGCTCCACCACACTGGTTGATATCTTTTTATTGTAAATCATGCTGTAGCTTAGTATCGATATGTGATGCGTCCTTTCGTAAGATCATAGGTACTGATCTCTACTTTGACTTCATCACCGACACCAAGTCGAATTCGGAACTTCCGCATTTTGCCGGCAATAGTGGAAATAACCTCATGGTCATTTTCTAGCCGAACACGAAATTTTGTTCCGGGAAGCGCTTCTTCAATCACGCCCCGAGCTTCGATCATGTCTTCATTTTTAGCCATTTTCTTCTGTTCAATTAGCCTAGGCACAAGTCTACAGGAAAGCTATTTTCCTGTCAAGTCTGTTGTGCGCTGACACATGTGAATAAGTGAAATATGTACCATTATAGTTGAATTTCTAGAAAAACGCAAGGGGAAGAAATCAACGAGGATCCACAGGAACAGATTCTTCTTCAATATGAAATACCCAGTGTCTATATAGCAGAAAATTCCAACTCATCGATAGCGCAATCGTCCCGATTCGAACCAGTCGATAATCAATATATAGATGCTCGTTGAACACATACATAAAGAGTACCGCGAGTGCGTAGTTCATCGCAAAGAGCATCATATACCGCACAAACTGTTTGTGGGGCAAGGCTTTATCCTGAAATGTCCAAAATTTATTTGCCGAAAAATTGAATGCAATGACCACAATTTGATTGAAAATAACCGAAATATATGGAGCAATACCAAACATCGTGCTCAACAATGCCAGCGTCCCCAAATCCAATCCAACACCAACAACACCAACAATGAAATATTTCATGAACGAATGTCTTGCATCGATGATGTAGCGTGTAATTTTTTGAACCATGTTATTCCAAAATTGCTCGAATTCTTCGAATACCCGCAGAGACAGCTTCTTCCTTTGTGATTTTGAATGTGCCAAGCACACCCGTATGTTCTACATGTGGCCCGCCACAAAATTCTTGACTAAAGGTAGGATGATTCACATCGGCTTTCATAGACACATCGGGGTCTCCGATGGTATAGACTTTTACTTTTTCATCATAGCTGGCATCAAACAACCCAATAGCTCCTTTTGCCCGAGCATCTTCCACAGAAAGCATTTGAAAACTCACTGGATAATCTTTTTTGATGGCTGCATTGACCAAATCTTCAATCGCTTTGATTTCGTCATCAGTAATTTTTTTGTCATACGCAAAATCAAATCGAAGCCGTTCTGGCGTAATATTACTTCCTTTTTGAAATGCATCGGGGCTCAGTAATTCCAACACCGCTGCATGCAAAAGATGTGTTGCGGTGTGATACTTCACACTCATATCAGAATGATCTGCCAGCCCACCTTTGAATTTTTTGTCAGCCCCTTGGCGAGACAATGCTTGATGTTCTTCAAAAATGGTATCGTACGAACGGGTCAATTCATTTTCATCAAATGCCTGTTCTGAAAATGTTTTTTGTAACAAATCGGTAAAAACTTCAAATGGCAACCCAAATGTTTGATAGAGATCAAATGACATCTTTGCAATATAATCAATGACATGCTCTCCGCCTTTTTCAATGGTTTTCTTGATCTCAGGTTCAATCTTTCCAAATTCTTTTTCCCCTCTTGCCAATGCGCCTCGAAACTTTTTCTCTTCGCCATCAAGAACATCTTCAATTTTTGATTGTGTTTCTTTCAAATAAGGATACGCATCACTATATGTTGTGATAAATGCAGCAGCGATAGGCGCCGTCACCTGCTTTTCTATACCGAGTTTGTGTCCAGCACGGACAGCACGACGAACAAGACGACGTGCAAAATAGCCTTGATCTTTATTTGAAGGATACACACCATCCCCAATCAAAAAAACCGCTGCGCGAAGATGGTCGAGCATGATACGAAAGTTGTGTGTCACGTCTTTACTTTCTCCGTACGTTTTCCCCGATTGTGATTCGATAATCTGTCGTGGGTCATCAAAGAGATCAATGAGAAACACATCGGGATTTTTGTTCATTGCAGCCACAACTCGCTCCAGTCCCCCACCAAAATCTACATTTTGTTTTTCAAGTTTTTCAAATCCACTTTCTGTACGTTTGTACGCCATGAAGACACTGTTTGCGATCTCCATAAATCGTCCACAGTCACAGTTTGGGTGGCAGTGTGCTCCCCACGTCGTATCATGTTCTCCGCCAAAATCATAAAATACTTCTGTATCAGGACCACCTGGATCCCCTACTGGCGTTGTGGCTTCCGACCCCCCACGACTCCACCAATTTTTCTTTCCATCATAAAAGAAAATACGTTCACCATCTTTCATGCCACGAGCATACCCTTCGGCTTCTGATCCCATGTCGGCAGTTTCATGAGAAATATTTTTTTCTTGAAATAATGTCTGCCATAGCGCGGCAGCTTCCATATCTTTTGGAATATCAAATTCTTCGTTTCCTGCATAACACGTCACGTAGAGTTTTGACGGATCAAGACCAATATCCTCTACAAGGAATTGAAACAACCATGGAATTTGTTCTTTTTTGAAATAATCTCCAAACGACCAGTTTCCAAGCATTTCAAAAAAGGTAGTATGACGGTTGTCCCCCACTTCTTCGATATCTTGTGAACGAAAACATTTTTGTGAGTCTGTAAGACGGGATCCAGACGGATGAGGTTGCCCAAGTAAGTATGGCAAAATAGGCTGCATACCTGAGCCAGTAAACAGTGTTGTCGGATCATGTTCTGGAACAAGTGACGACGATGGAATAATCGTGTGCCCTTGTTTTTCAAAAAATGCCAGATACGCACTTCGGATGTCATTTGCGGTCATACTCACACTATTTAAAAAATTTATACGCCACAAAAATCAGTATGCCAACGCCAACAATGAGCATAATCTGCCCAAAACCAAAACCATATGCATTTTCACTTCCGGTAAGTCCAAACATATGTTTGAATAAAAAATATTGAACTACGCAATCACGCCACCACCAAGACACACACCGTCTTTATATAGAACAGCAAACTGTCCCGGTGTGACCGCTCTTTGTTTTTTTTCAAAGAGCAACGTCA
Source organism: Candidatus Magasanikbacteria bacterium CG_4_10_14_0_2_um_filter_41_10 (assembly GCA_002792995.1). Taxonomy (GTDB): domain Bacteria; phylum Patescibacteriota; class Patescibacteriia; order Magasanikbacterales; family UBA922; genus UBA12086. The sequence goes on from PFPJ01000001.1 coordinate 16,373, forward strand.
CTTCCCCATTTTCAATGTGTACCTCAACATTTTGCATTTCTTGTCTGTGACGCAGTCTTACCTTACAGTCTAAAGGAAATTGTGATGCTTGTCCACTCACAAAATGAACATCATTAATACGTATTTCTTTTTTATACAACAACGGACTATCTTCGGAACCGACAACCAATTCATTCGGACCAAACCTTTTTTCAACGACAAACATTGGTGCTTGATTTGTTAATTGTTTATTGTTCATTGCTAATTGCCCAACGTGTCTCTGTCCAATCGTATAAAAAGACAATCCTTCATGCGTTCCAACTACATTTCCATCTTCCAACACAATATTTCCTGGATGTTTACTAATTTTCTGCTGCAAAAATTCTTTCATTGGCATTTCTCCAACAAAACAAATGCCCATGCTTTCTTCTCGCTCTGCTGTAGGCAAGTCAAACTTCCTTGCCATTTCCCGCACTTCTGGCTTTGCATACTCACCAAGTGGAAACATCGTGTGAGTCAGTTGTTCTTGCGAGAGCTGATGCAAAAAATATGTTTGATCCTTGTCAGTATCTTCTGCTTCACAAAGCAAGAACTGTTTGCTGTTGTCGGTTGCCTGTTGTCTGATACGTGCATAGTGTCCTGTAGCCATAGCATCAAACCCCATTTCCAAAATCTTCTTGAGCCACGCATCAAATTTGATAAACTTGTTGCACATGACATCGGGATTTGGCGTACGTCCAGCTTCGTATTCTGCAAACATATACCCCATCACCCATTCCTTATATTCTTTTTCAAAATCAAGGGTAAGCAGTGAAATACCAAGATGGGCCGCTACACGCATCGCGTCCCGTCGATCTTTTTTCCACTCACAAAGACCCGACACATCTTTGGTATCAGACCATTGCTTCATATAGGCTCCTGTGACATCGTATCCTTGTTTGACGAGGAGTGCGGCAACAACAGAAGAATCCACACCGCCACTCATCGCAACAAGAATCTTTTCTTTTTTCATACATTACATAGACAATACGTCATTCCGAGCGAAGTCGAGGAATCTCGTTTTTACATCGAAATCTCTCGACTCCCTACGGTCGCTCGAGATGACGTTAAAGTTCAACGGGTTTGATATCAGCTGTGAGCAGACGTGTTCTTTCTGCTTCAATAGGATCAATGAGATGCTGTTTCTCACACATTTTTTTTGCTGTCTTTGTTTTGAAATGATAGATCCACTCGTATCGAAGACGAATATCAAGATGTGCTTCTTTTTTTGTGTCATGTTCATGATGTGCAAAATGTCGTTGCAATCCTATTTCCCCCAACCCATCAATTTTATCCGCATCACGAAGAATATACGCACTGTCATACTTGTCAGCTTCATCATTCCAATGATTTCGAAGATCGTAGAGTAGTTCTAATTTTTCTTCATCAGAAAATATAAAAAATTGTTCATCTTCTCGAAACCATTGTTGAAGCAATTCGTATGACAATTCGTGGTGTGTTTTTTTTGCATTATAGGTAGGAAATTGTTCAGGATACTCTTCTATTGCCCGTCCAATATCATGAAGCCATCCAGCGAGTGTCGACATAAACATATTCTTACCTTCATGATGAGCGATATATGCCGCATACCCAGCCACACGTTCAGCATGATCAAATCCATGGGCATCATCAGGACACAAAGCAAACAACGCATGTACTTTACTCACGACCAATTCTACTATGTTTTGTTCTCTTTCCAAAAATGCCATATATGCAACGTTAGGATTCTTGTTCTTTATCAATATTCGGCTCACCGTAGTGCCATCTCTGCAAAAACAATACAATCCACAACGTCCCTGTCAAAAATGTCACAATGGTAGAAAAGACTAAACCAAGCGAAAAATAAACAAAACAAAGCACATACAATCCCACTATAGTAGGAATAGACGTCGCATGATGCATATGTCCCCTTTTTTGCTTATACCCATGATATACCTGTGGGAGCATAGCGAGGGAGAGGACAATACTGACAATAGTAATGGTGAGATCTTGCCAAAGCATATATTTTTCTAAAAATAACAAAACGAGTATAGCTCAACTCAGCGAAAAAATCAATACACAAACAAAAAAAGGCTGTATTGCCTTTCTATCAAGAATGTTGCATGTTCCCCAGGGCACATAGCTGCAAGATGCGGCTACGAAAGTGCCCTGGAGGAGTTCCTCTAGGGAGGAATAGAAGAAAAGACATCGACGCCGGTAGATTACCAGTCACACCAGCGTCGATGCCCAACCCAAGCCAGAGGAGTTACCATGAAGACTCGCTTCACGTGAAACACTATATACCAATATATACATATTTGTCAAGAGGCAAAAGTTGAAAAAGAAGCACAACCCTGCTATAGTGTCTCTGCTATGAGTACATATATTATGCAATTAGATCTCCTCCGCACAGCCGTCTTCTATGGGCTTTTGGCCTGTGGAGTGGCGTTCCTCTGGACCCCTCTCTTGACCAAGCTCCTCTACAAATACAAAATTACCCGCAGATCCGAGTATGATGCCAGCCTAGGCATAGAAGGTAGACAGAGCAAATCTGGTGTTCCTATCATGGGTGGACTTGTTGTTATTCTCACAGTCACCGTCCTCACCATAGCCTTCAACTGGGAACGAAGCTTCACATGGGTCCCTATTGGGGTTATGCTCCTCGCATCCCTTCTCGGAGGGATAGACGATGTCATGAATATCTATGGGAAAAAGCGCCGTTTACGAAAAGTAAGCCAAACTATCCGTCTCATTCATGTCCACAAAGACTGGAAACAACGTATCTGGCTCACACTGACACTCCCGTGGACCGCATTCAAGCGTACGTCCCTCTGGCTTGGCTCTCATCCAGGTAAAGGATTGCACGTCCATGAACGCCTCCTTCTTCAATTCCTTGCCGGTGGCGTCACAGCATGGTGGGTATATTTCAAACTTGGAGAACATTGGCAAGAAATCCATATTCCATTTGACGGCTATATAAATATCGGATGGTGGATTATTCCACTGATCATTTTCTTTGTTATGGCATCTGCCAACGCGGTCAACTTTACCGATGGAATGGACGGGCTCGCTGGTGGCGCGCTGATTACCACATTTTCTGCGCTTGCTCTGCTTTCTTGGATTGGAGGCTATTCCGAACTCATGATTTTGAACACCATGACAGTTGGTGCATTGATTACCTACACATATTTCAATGTAAAACCCGCACGATTTCAGATGGGAGATACAGGATCGCTAGGTCTCGGTGCCCTGTTGGCAATAAATGCGATCGTTATCAATGCGATGCTCCTCCTTCCACTCATTGGATTTATTTTTTATCTAGAACTGGGCAGTGTTATTCTCCAAATTAGCGGACGATATCTTCTCGGCAGACGTATTCTCAAAATGGCACCATTGCATCATCATTTTGAATTGCGTGGCTGGAGTGAAGAAAAAGTGGTCATGCGATTTTGGATTATGCATGCTGCCGTTGTCTTATTTGGAATTTGGGTAGCACTCTTTTAGTTACGGATAACGGATAATCCTGATGTACTGATGTGCTATGGCTGATCAGAAAACTCCCAAAGGAAATCCGTACATCAGGATTATCCGGTATCTGTAAGAAGCTTGATTATGTCCGACAACTATTTATCGTGGAAAGAACAACGCATTACCGAATTCTCTGAAGAGAACATAAACACGATGTACAATCGTGGTTTTGTCTGTGTACGTCCAGAGAATGGACTGATGCAACAAACGCGAAGCATCCGCATCAATCTCACGAAGTTTGAACTGTCGAGTGAGAACAAACGAATCTTACGAAAAACAGAAGGACTCGAACTCAACATTCACTCTCTCCCCTATGCACAATATTCTTGGGAGATAGGAAAAATGGGAAAAGATTTTTACGAACAAAAATTTGGCGACGGAACATTTTCTGCAAACAAAATAAAAGAATTGCTCACAGGAAAGCGCGATGATTTTAATCGATTGCTCGCATATTCTTTGAACAACGAATTCGTTGGGTATTGTATTGCAATAGAAACAAAAGAAATCATCCACTACAGCTACCCATTCTACAATCTGCATTCTGAATTCAAAAATGT
>PFPJ01000063.1 GCA_002792995.1 Candidatus Magasanikbacteria bacterium CG_4_10_14_0_2_um_filter_41_10
AAGGCTGTTTTTTTATTTCAAAAAAAAGTCTGTCACTACTTGCACAAAACCCACATTTCCACTATAATAGTGTCACTATTTTTCTGATTTTGAATCACTATGCATATCTCTTGGCTCGGCAATTCTGCAATCAAAATCCAAACAAAACCACTCGATGAAGACGTGGTCGTCGTCATCGACCCATACAAGCCTGACACAGGAAACTTTCCTCGAAGCATCTCTCCTCAGATAGGTCTCTATACTCGAGGCGAAGAAGGTTCTGTTACTCTCTCTGGCGATCCTTTCGTCCTTACGACGCCTGGTGAATGTGAAACAAAAGGTGTGCTGGTAACAGCAGTGCAAGGACATGAGCCAGGGCAAATTTTTCTCCGTATCGATAGCGAATACCTCAAAATTGCTCATCTCGGCAATGCCTCAAAACAACTGACCAATGAGCAACTGGAAGTCCTTGGTGATGTGGATGTCCTCATCGTGCCAGTCGGAGGAAAAGGATGTTACAATGCAGAGGATGCAGTCAAAGCAGTCAATGCAGTAGAACCTCGCATCGTTATTCCTATGATGTTCCAAAGTGACATCGACCCCTCCGCAGATCCGGTTTCGGCATTTGTGAAAGCGTATGGAGCAAAAGATGTTGTGGAAGAAGCAAAGACGATTGTCAAGAAAAAAGATCTTCCTCAAGAAGATACACGTGTTATCGTACTGACCAAAGAATAAGTACTGAACCTGTTCATGTATGCACGACACGTGTATACATGTTTCTAACCGTACGGTATGAAAAACAACCAATCTTCAAAGACAATGCAAGGAAGATTGAAGCAAGATATTGATCAGACGATTGATGCGCTAGAAGCAAGTATCCGAGGAGGAGAGAATGCAACAGGGAAAAATCATGCATCATCCGATGGACGACAAAAAAACAGAGTGCACCCAGCCACACGCATTGCTCAAGATTATCAAGGACACGTCGTCAAGCAACGCATCATCTGGGTGTCGGTCGGTGCCATCGTCCTCGCGATCATGGGCATGTGGGGATGGAATATGCGAACAGTATTTTACGATGCCTCTCGTGGCAAATATGATGTCGTGACGCCACTCAATTCTGTAGGCACCTATTTCAACGAAGCCATGCAAATCGCAGGGAAACAAGACGTACAAGCAGAAGAATCCGAACAGGCACGTCTCGATACTACACAGCAAGATTTCAGTGAAACAACCAGCACACCAATTCATACTGTGGCTACATCCACACTCGACACCCTTGCCAATTCACTTGCAAATCATGTATCGTCTACACCGACGAGTACATCATTTACGACAACAACACCATAGCTATGCAGAAAAAGAAAATGATACAACCTACAGAAAAAAGAAACCCTGCGAATGCACCGCTAAATATCGGTCGCATCGAACCGATCCAACTTGTCGATGAGATGCAAACATCGTATCTTGATTATGCGATGAGTGTCATCGTGTCTCGTGCACTTCCAGATGTTCGCGATGGATTGAAACCAGTACATCGTCGTATTTTGTATGCGATGTGGAAAATTGGTCTCAGACACAATACAAAATTTCGAAAATCTGCCCACGTCGTCGGTGAAGTGATGGCAAAATATCACCCGCATGGTGATTCGGCAATTTACGACTCTCTTGTCCGCATGGCACAAGATTTTAGCATGAGAGACCCGCTCGTATTTGGACAAGGAAACTTTGGTTCCATGGATGGTGACAATGCCGCTGCCATGCGTTATACCGAAGCAAAACTCCAAAAAATTGCTGAAGAGCTCCTGTTTGATATAGAAAAAGAAACAGTTGATTTCACTCCCACCTACGATTCTTCCAACAAAGAACCTCGCGTTCTCCCAGGAAAATTGCCAAACTTGCTCCTCAACGGAAGCATGGGTATCGCCGTCGGTATGGCTACCAATATTCCTCCACACAATCTCACAGAGCTGTGTGAAGGAACAATCCACCTCATCGAAAATCCGACGGCAACAGTGGAAGACCTTCACGAATTTATCAAAGGGCCTGACTTCCCTACTGGAGGTATCATCTATAGCAAACCAGACATTCTTTCTGCGTATTCCACTGGCCGTGGTGGTATTGTGATTCGTGCAAAAACAGATATTTCAGAAGGAAAACTAGGCACACACAAAATCGTAGTGACGGAAGTGCCATACCAAGTGAACAAATCAAAGTTGATTGAAAAAATTGCAACCTTGGTACAGGAAAAGAAAATCGAGGGTATCAAAGATCTTCGTGATGAATCCAACAAAGACGGCGTCCGTATTGTGATAGAAATGAAAAAAGATGCATATCCAAAGAAAGTCCTCAACAAATTGTTCAAACTAACAGAACTCCAAACGACTTTTCACGTCAACATGATTGCACTTGTTGATGGTATCCAACCCCGACTTTTGAATATAAAAACTGTTCTCGAAGAATATATCAAACATCGAGAAGTCGTTATTCGACGTCGAACACAATTTGATCTCAACAAAGCAAAAGATCGTGCTCATATTCTCGAAGGATTGAAAATGGCGCTCGATAAAATCGACCAAATCATCAACACCATCAGAAAATCAAAAGACAAAGATGAAGCAAAGATCAACTTGATGAAGCAGTTCAAATTTAGTGAACGCCAAACCGTTGCTATTCTCGAAATGAGGTTGCAACAGCTCGCAAATCTTGAACGAAAGAAAATAGAAGATGAACTCAAAGAAAAAATGACGCTTATCAAAGAACTCGAAGCACTCCTCGCCAGTGAAAAAAGAATTTTGGGAGTGGTCAAAACAGAACTCCAAGAAATTCAAACACAATTTGGCAGTGAACGAAAAACACAAATTATTCCACACGGTGTCAAAGAATTTAAAATGGAAGATCTCGTCGCCAACGAATCAACCATTATCATGGCAACACAAGATGGCTACATCAAACGTATGCCAGCAGATACATTCAAGACACAAGGAAGAGGTGGCAAAGGTGTCATCGGACTCACAACAAAGGAAGAAGATGTTATCGAGCACTTGATAGCGACCAATACACATGACAATCTTCTCTTCTTTACGACACGTGGTCGTGTCTTCCAGCTTCGTGCATACGATGTACCACAAGCAACGAGAACCGCCAAAGGACAGGCTCTCGTCAACTTCCTCCAGCTCGCACCAAATGAAAATGTATCCGTCATTCTTTCTATGGATGATGTGAGCAAATACAAAAACCTCATCATGGTGACAAACAAAGGAACAATCAAAAAGTCTGCTCTTGAAGACTTCAAAAAAGTTCGTGCATCTGGTCTCATCGCGCTCAAGCTTGCAGAAGATGATATGCTCGAATGGATTCGTCCATCGAGCGGAAAAGACGACATCATCATTGCAACGAGTCAGGGGCAAGCCATCCGTTTCAAAGAAAGTGGTCTCAGACCAATGGGACGTACGGCAAAAGGTGTTCGTGGCATGAAGCTCAAATCAAATGATACGATTGTAGGTATGGATGTGGTTTCTCCAGAATTGGTCAAACACAAAGTACTCGAGATGCTCGTTATTTCGGAAAATGGTCTTGGAAAAAAAACAGAACTCAATGAATACAAAGTCCAAGGTCGTGGAGGAAGCGGTATCAAGACTATGGCAGTGACCGCAAAGACAGGGCCAATCATCGGCATGCGTGTAATCAACAACACAGAAGATCAGGACGTGCTCTTGATCTCCAAAAAGGGACAAGTTGTCCGCGTACCTCTCAAATCAGTATCAACACTTGGCAGAGCAACACAAGGTGTCCGCATCATGCGATTCAAAGCAGATGGAGATACCGTTGTAGGCATGGCGCTCTTGTTTGGAGAGGAAGAAGAGGAAACTCCGACTGAATAACATTCAAAACCCATACGTCAAAAAAACCATCCCAATCAGGATGGTTTTTATTTCTGTATAGAATACCTTTATCTCGATAATGCTTGCAGTGCATCACGCAACAATTGCTCTGTCGACTTTCCATCCGCATCACACGCCAGTGCAGCAGAACGTGCATCATCTTTTGCATATCCCATAGAGATAAGTCCATCGATAACATCTTCAAGGACATCCCCGCCAACGGTCTGTCGGGCATCACTAGATCCTGTGCGTTTTTGCAATTTTGATTTCAACTCTACTACCATGCGTTCTGCCGTCTTCTTTCCTATTCCTTGCACAGCAGAAAGATATTTTGCATCAGCACGAAGGATAGCATCTTCAATATCATGGATAGACCCAATAGCGAGAATATTCATCGCACTTTTTGGGCCAACACCAGAGACAGAAAGAAGAATAGAAAAAAAAGATTTCTCTTCTTTTGTCCGAAAGCCGTACAGATCCATTGCATTTTCTGATACCTTCATATGTGTATAAAACTCGACTGTTTGCCCAACAGAAAGTTCTGACGCGTGTACACCAGTCAACGTGATGTCATACCCAACACCACCACTTGTGAGGAGAATAATGGCACTATGTTCTTTTGCGTAAATAGTTCCGGTGAGGTAGGAAATCATAAATATACTATTAAAGCCCTAATTCTGTTTTTTTATGGTCAAGAAGCCTAGAAAGCTCGTTCCTTATCTCTGAGGGAAGAGTTCGCAATACATGAATTGCTGCAGAAGCGTCATCAATATCATCCTCAGTCGTAGCATTTTCCAACATGACAAACACTTGCACCGCTTGTATAAGCATTTCTTCTTTGCCCCTTTTATTGAGGACATCCAAAGCAAATGTTTTGAATGTATCTTTATCAATTACTTCACTTTCCATCTTGGCTGTTTGTTGAGTAGGCTCTTCTGACGATTCTGAACTATACCCCATACCACGCATCATCTCATTTGTTAAATCATCTCTTTCTTGTGCGATATGATCTAATTTTTCTTGAATGATTTCCAAACATTCATCAAAAATAGTATCTTCTTCCTGCGTCAATTCAATTGCATCACTCTTGGCATACTGCAATGCATTTTTATACGCATATAGCGTCGCTTCTTTCGAA
>PFPJ01000004.1 GCA_002792995.1 Candidatus Magasanikbacteria bacterium CG_4_10_14_0_2_um_filter_41_10
GAGATTTGTGTTGAGACTTTTGTATGCGGATCGAACTCTTTTGTGTGTATACGACCACCGTTCAGTAATGGGATGAGTGGTTTTTTCTTTGAGAAAGTCTTTCCATTTTTCGTGCCACTCTTCGAGCAATTGTATAAAGGTATATTCATCAGTTTTGGTCAACATTGCAACAATTTTTTGGAGTTCTTTACTTGCTTCAAGTTTTGGATTTTTCGTAAGATAGCGTTGAATAATCTGTGCTTGATGGAAGTGACACATTTGTACAGGAATATCTTGAAACACCTGTTTTACCCCTCTACGACCGTCAATTACCACGGCTTGTATAGTAAACCCATTTGCTTCCAGATGTTCTTTTCCTTGTTTGTAATACGCTATTTTTTCACTTGAGATATGTTTCCACCACAGATTCTTTTTTGTCCACGCCTCTCGAAAAACCACTACCCCAAATCCACGAGAAAAGAACGTTGCATCGAGGATAAGGGTTACTCTGCGAGGTGAAGCTACGACCACCTTCTGGACATATACATCGTCCAGCTGTCGCTGTACCCACTTAGCACTGCGATTATTATCCTCTCCCAAATCTTTGTAGGTCTGCCGTTTCCATACATAATCGTGAAAGAGCTGTTTTGGCTTTTTTCGTCTCCTCCTTTTGTTCTGGAAACAGGTTCCGCAATGTATACATTTGTACCTCTGTACACTCCTCCTCCGACCATTCTTTTTTACCGCTTGCTCCTTACAAAACGGACACTTTTTTATGATTGTTCATAGTTTTTACTTGTTTTTTATCTACACTATGCCATATTTTCCACTTTTTAGCCTCCCGTTTTGTCCATTAAGTCAAAAAAGCTTCGAAAATAGATGAACTACTTATCCTTTGATTTATTATAACAAATCTGTAGTGTCGCACAATATAGTTCTGTACATTTTAAAAGGAGGGAGGGGAGTATACCTATATAGGACATCCTATCTATATGGAACTAGCTTGTTACGGCACAAGCAAACCTGGATTACGGGGTATTGCAATAAAAAAAATGCAAAAAAATATTTTAAAATAATTTTTGGTCAAGAAAGAAGTTGAGAGTTTCGAAATAGAATGAAATGAACTATGTGACATGTTGTATTGAACGTATTCTACGTATACACAGTGTCGCATAATATACATTGTGCGACACTGTGTATACTCTTTCCTATCTTTCACAAACAAGATGTCCTTTACTCTTTTCTCTCCATCATAACGCTGTTCTATTTTTTTAATTTGCCTACAACGCTATTGCCAATAAATTCTTCCCGGATATCTGACATCAATATATGATATATTTGAAAAAGATGGGACTTCCTTGAGCGCTGTTCTCAAGCGTTCAATTTGGGCCCCGCTCTCCCCTTCTGGAAGTGTAATATAGATTTCTTGACCTCCTGTCGTATGAATTATAGTGTTATACGGTGATGAAATATCTACAAACGTAGGAGTGATGCTAAATTCATTTTGTAATGTCTCATACCATGTAACAATTTGACTCACGTATGACTCCTGTACTACCTCAGTATTCACATCAAGTGTCCCAAAAAACCCGTGTGCAATATCTACGATAAGAGGATATTCACCGACATCCTTCATAATCATATGTGTGTCTGGAATATGATGTCTTGCAATTTCTTTTTTCTCAGATATTTCTTCACCTAGCTCATTGGTACTTGTGACAATAGTTGTTTCTATACTCCATTCAGCATCGGTAACTTTTCTCACTGGCTCAACAATTTTTCCTGTCAAACCCATAAAATGATAGGCATCGCCGTTGTCATATAAAACGGTAGAAAGTCGCTCTTCCAATTGAATTATAAGTGTATCGGGAAATTGTTTTTTCACAATAACCTGGTTGAGAGGAAATCGCTCATTTAAAATAGATGCTATTTCGTCTGTATTCACAAAGATATAACTCTTTGCTGGAAACACAAACCATTTGTTGTAGTTCATCGCACCATATACTGTTTGTTGAATTTTTTCTTCATCAAGTCGTTCTATACCTATTGTATTAATATGTGAAATATGAAAAAAAGGATGATAGACCAATAATCCTAACATTCCAAGGATAGAAACAAAAAGAAGTATTCCGTATAGTTTCATACGAAGTGCATACCCATGTTGTAGTACTTTTTGTATTGGGTTTTTTTTCCTTCCTCGCCATGCAAAGTCTTTTGCTTTTCCTCTTGAATATAAAGCATGCCTACTTTTTACATAGACTCTTGTAGAAGATGTTTTGTATTTTCGATACCCCATACACAAGTGGACAAGCACACGTCGTGGTTCATTAGAATCCTCTTTTTTTCTTCCTGAGTGTTTCTATGCACCAATTAAACCAATATTTTTTTGTCAGAGGTAAATCCTGACAATGAAGGAGATCTTCCTGAAATCCACCAAAGCCTCTCTTGAAATGCCCAATACCAGCAAAGGGATGATTGCGTGATGCACCTGGCGGCTCAACACCCCAAAAATTGTACCAACGCATCCCTCTTTTTTTTGCTTCCAGAATAACATTCCATTGGATCATGTATGATGTTGGTAATTTTTTATCCAAATTTCGTGACGCACTATGTCGATAGACTGCCATATTCCCGTAAAAGATAATAATCGCCGCAGCATCAGGTTCCCCATTTGGCAACGTCGCAAGATATACCAATGCTTCTCCATCCTTGGCAAATTGAGAAAATTCATTGTCAATGTATGGACGAGAAAACCGTGTAAAATTATGACGTTTTTCTGTTTCATCGAGCATGGCGTGAAGTATGCCCAATGCAGCTGGCTTGACAGACGTTTCCACCGTTACCCCTTCTCTTTCACAACGATGAATCAAATTTCTATGATTTTTTTTCATGTTTGCAAGCAATGTTTCTTCACTTTGTGACAAATCGAGTAACCAGCTATTTTCAGCAAGAACGTGCATAGGAGCTGGACGGAAACCATGATCTTGTAATACCGCTCTCCCCTCTTGGGAATCAGACAAGAAAGGACTAACGCGAATAAAATCCATGTGTTCTACTTTTGCTTTCTTGGCAAGAGCTGTGAAAAAAGCCTCAACCATGTTTTTATCATCAAACGCAAGGATGGGGCCATATGGCAAGTAGAAAAAATGTCCTCTCTTTGCATGTGTGGTTAGAACAACGCTTCCTCCCACAAGTTCCTCTCCTTTGTACACACCAAGAATCCAATATTGTTCATGGAGCGATACATAGAATTCTCCGTATTTGTATGACTGCACAAAAGGACTATACTTTTGTTTTTTTACAAAGGCGTCCCATTCTTTTTTTTGTAATACTTCTCTTATTGAATACATATATTACTCAAATAATGTTGCAATGATTCTTGGCACATCGGCGTCTTGAATATGAATATTTGTGGGGAGGTTTATTGCTTTGCTTGTTCGTTCTTCTGCCACAGGGCACATATGTTCCACATACCCTGCTTCATTGAGATCCACGTCTCCCGGACCTATCACAAGTGAATACCAATCCCCCAGAAGTACGCCTTTGTGTTTTGCACGTGCGCGAACAGCACGAGGATTTTCCATAAAGAGTGGGTATCGCAAATAAATATGCGATGCATCATCTACCTGATATTCTATCGATGTCTTTCCTTCGAGTGCTTTTTTGTAGAGAACCGCAATGTGTTTTCTATGTGTATTGAATGTTTCTATTTCTGGAAATTGGGACACGAGGAGTGCAGCTAGTGCATTTGGCAATTTGCTAGGATACCAAGGGACTCTCTTCCCTACTTTTTCTTCTGGATAGATAATTTTGTTCGTTATATGCAAAACTTTTACAAGTTTTAGAAGTAGTTTCCCAAAAAAAAGATGATAAAATCGTTTTCCAATTGGAAAGAGAACAACATGCAGAAGGTGTTGTCGAACGACTCTTCGGGGTGATTCAGGAAGTGCCTGCTGTGATTTTTCTAAACTATGAAAGAGATCTCTATCTTTGGTTATCAATGCTCCCCCACGCACACATGAAATAACTTTTTCCCCACCAAAACTCAACATGCCCACATCTGCAAATGTTCCTGTGAGTTTTCCTTTGTATCGTGCACCAAGAGAATGTGCGCAGTCTTCTATTGTCTTCAGATGAAACGCTTTTGCGACGTCCATGAGTGCATCAATATTCGCAGGGAGTCCGAAGGTATGTTGGATAATAATTGCTTTTGTCTGTGAAGAACACTTCTGACGTGCTTTTTCCGGATCCATATTCAGTGTTTCTTTTTCAATGTCTATATATACAGGCGTCGCACCTGTCCACTTGATAGCATTTACGACCACCATGCAGGTATATGCCTGGACCAACACTTCGTCTCCCTTCCCTATCCCCATTGCTTTGAGTGCTTCGTAGAGTGCTGAACGCCCACTATCATAGACAAGTGCATTTGTTTGTTCGCCAAAATATCCTTCTATACTTGCGGTAATATCCTTGCGAAAGGAACCCTTCTTCCATGATGACCACTTCCAAGGAAATAATAAAAAAGACAACGCAATACGCATGTCTTTTGGACGTGTGCTTGGACTAAACCCTGTAAAAAGTGTTTGTTTCATGTTTAAATACCTAATTCTTTAGTTACCATCGTATGCAGTCTGTTTTCTATAAGGATAACGACATCTGAATCTTTCAGTGATTGAACATACTCAAGCAACTCTTGCGGAGAATACATATGTTTGATGTCTGTATGGAACTTTGAGACAATACCTTGTGTAAGGGGTGGAGCAACATCTTTTTCTGTAATGACCAATTCATCCGCAACAAACGATATTTCTCCTCCAATTTGCTCATGCAGTTGATCGCTGAGATCACCCAATTCTCTCATACCTCGAGTAATGACAATTCTCCGCTTTGTGGAAGGAAACGTATTGAGCAAATCTAATGCAGCTTTGAAACCCTCAGGATTAGAATTGTAGCTATCATTGATAATAACAGCTTTGCCGTATGGGACAAATGTAATAGATCCATGGCCAGGAGTAAGTTTTTCGACGGCAGTATTTATCTCTTCGTCCGTCATTCCAATTTTTTTTGCAGCAATTGCTGCAGGAATAATATTGAATGTATTGTGTTTTCCAAGAATATTGAGAGACACCGTCATTCTCATATATTCATCTGACACGGTATAGGAAATACCCGTTTTTGTGTTTTCAATATCAGTAATAAGCACATCTGGTTTGTAATCTTCATCTGAACCAAAGGTACGTACATGACACGAAAGATTTTTTATAACCTGTCGACAATATTCATTATCAACATTGGTAATAGCCCATCCGTCCTTTGGTAGTGACAGGAGCAATTCTTGTTTTGCTTGGGCGATATTTTCCATTGATCCAAACAACGAAAGGTGTTGTGGGGCGATGGCTGTCAAAATCCCAATAGTCGGATGAACCATATCACAAATGTTTTGTATTTCTTTTATTCTGTATGCGCCCATTTCTACAACATACACATCGTCATTTGAAAAATTTGTACTCAAGATATGTTTTGCAACACCTATTTCTGTATTGATATTTTTTGGTGTTTTTTTGATAGTATATTTTGATGCCAAAATCTGTGAAAGGAATTCCTTGGTGCTACTTTTGCCGTAGCTTCCCGTGATACCAATAACACGCAATTTTTTATATGATGCAATTTTTTTTGTTGCAGCAATAATATATATTTTTTTTGTAAGTGATGATGGTATAGAAAGGAGTACAACGACTACTCCTGTAAAAAACCAACGAAATATTAAAATAAGCAAAATAATATTGATATACGGCAAAAAGAACAATAGTAGTATCTCAAATACCACCAAGGAACCGATAATTACCAACGTTTTTGCGGTGACAACTGGACGACGAATCGATTTTCGTAAGACACAATACACTTTTGTCAGGATATCAATGCTGATGATGGTCCCAAGCAAAAAAAGATTTGAAAGCATCCCATGGAGAAGCGTGTAGAGTACAACGACGAGCAGTGAACGCCAAAGAATTCGATACCCAAAAAGTTCATCCTTGCCTGCTTGTGTAGACAAAAAATCTCTGAACCGGTCTATTCGATATTCTTTGAGCTGGGCGAAGTATGTAAAATATGCGTAGTCAAAAACTGCACTGATGATCCAGAGCCCTCCTACGATGTATGCCAAAAAAGGAATGCCCATACTATATTATGTATTACAAAACTCTAGTATAGCAGATAATAGTGCATCTGCGGTCTTTTTGAGATGCAACCCGTGTCTCCCCTGCTCTATCACAACAAAAGATGCTGAGCGGATTCCTTCTGCAATTCTTTTTCCATGTCGATATGGCACATAGGTGTCATCTGTTCCCTGCATAATGCAGGTTGGTATTGATATAGTCGATAGCAAGTGTTGGAGATCTTGTCGAATAATTTTTTTAAAAATATCACGTTTGATTCCACTAGTCTCTGAAAAATCTGGAGAATCAGCAACTCTATACAATATTTTTTTTGCAAGATTTTTGAGTTTCTGTGACGGAAGAATGGCAATACAACATTTTCCTATCTTTGCCATGGTTCCAAATAGTGCACGTTTGAGATAGTTTTTCGGACGGATGACAGCGGCACCACTGAGAATAAGTTTGCTTGCAATATTGGGATTGTTTGCAACAAGTTGTGTTGCTACTGCGCCGCCAAAACTATGACCTAGGAGGACAATTGGGTAATTAGGTAATTGGGCAATTCGTTCTTTTGCAAAGTTTGCATACTCCTCTACTCCCCACACATCTTTCGGACATGGTTCATTTCCAAAGCACGGTAAATCGATCACAACGACATCTTGAAAATGTGGTTTTGCAAGTGCTACAAAATCAGCCCACATTTCATGCGAGCCACCCCAGCCGGGTAAGATGACGAGAATTGAAAAATTCATAACATTTTTTCTGCTTTCCTAATCATCGGACGAGAATCTACTGAGTGAATAAAGATCGCATCTGCCAAGGAATCCAGTGGCACCCATTCGGGCATCCCTCCACCATGATCCTTTTCCCATTGATCCAGATACTCCATACTGAGCTCTCCAGAAATTTTTTTACAGGAGACATAGATGAGCACCGCTTGATACGGTTTTTCGTCTTCATACTGAAAAAAATTCATTTTGCAGTCGATGAGTTGGTCCATCTTTACTTTTATACCTGTTTCTTCCCAATATTCACGTTCTAAACATTCTTCAAATGTTTCTCCGATCTTCAGTCCACCACCAGGCAAATCCAACCCACCAAGTTGCTTGGTAAGCAACACGTTGTTTTCTTCTATCAATATTCCATATACAGAAACTCGCAAAGACAGCTGGAAAACATCCATCTCTACTTCTTCATGTGCTAGATTTGTACCAATAACGGTCTTCTTCATATTACACTCCAATAATATCCTTACCCATGTACTTCCGTAATGCTTCAGGTACGGTTACCGTTCCATCTTCATTTTGATATTGTTCCATAATGGCAATCGGGAATCGAGATAATACAATCGCAGTACCATTGAGCGTATGGACAAATTCTGGCTTACTATCCCCTTCTTTGTGTCTGATATTGAGTCTTCGCGCTTGGTAGTCTGTGCAGTTGCTCGTACTCGTAATTTCTCCGTATTTATCTTCGCCATCTTTCATCGTCATCCACGCTTCGAGATCATATTTGCGATAAGCTGGACCACCAAGATCTCCTGTAGGGATATCGATCACGCGATATGCGAGACCTAGTCCATCACAAATTTCTCTTTCGATATTCAAAAGCTCTTCATGCAATGCTTCACTTTCTTCTGGTTTGCAAAAGATGAACATCTCGAGTTTTGTAAACTGATGGACGCGGTACAGTCCTTTACTTTCTCGCCCATATGATCCTGCTTCACGTCGATAACAATGAGAAAGTGCTGCATATTTTTTTGGTCCATCTGAGAGATCCAATACTTCGTCACCATGATAGCCAAGAACGGTAATCTCTGCAGTTCCAATAAGATTCAAATCTGTTCCTTCTATTTTGTATGTTTGAGATTCTGCACCACGTGGATTGAATCCTGATGCTTCGAGAATCGCATCTTTTGCGAGGTCTGGTGTTTCGATGAGTGTATAGCCATGCTTTTCTAGAATATCCATGCCATAACTCAGAAGTGCTTGGTTTAGTCGGACAGCATCATTTTTTACAAAATAAAATTTTGATCCCGCTACTTTTGCGCCTCGTTCAAAATCAAGCAAGTTCAAATCTGTCATGATTGCTTCATGATCTTTTGGTTGAAAATTAAACGTTGGAACACTTCCTCGTTCTTCTACGACGAGAAAATCAGACTCGCCACCAATTGGAGAATCCGGGTGCGTGACGTTTGGGACCACAAGAAGATGATCCAAATATTCTGGTTCAACACTTTTGTATGCATCTTCAAGATGTTTTATTTTTTCTCCAAGTTCTTTCATTGCTTCAATTTCCTCTTCACTTGGTTTTCCTTTTGACTTCGCATTTCTAACAGCCTTGAAATCATCGATCTGTTGTTGCAAATTTCGACGTTCTTCGTCGAGTGACAAAAGACGATCAATATCGACAGACACGTTTCTGTTTTTACAGTTTTCCTTTACCAATTCCACGTTTTCACGAATGAATTTTATGTCTAACATATGGGGCAATTAACAATAAACATGTTTATAGATCGTTTCGTTTTATCCCTTCTTGTATCAGTTCTAAATATTCAGTCACCATATTGCCATCATCAGGAAATAATTTTAGTGAAGGAATTTCTTCTGGTGTATACCATTTCATTTCCAATACTTCGTCATCGCTGAAAACACCTTCTCCTCCGACCACTTTGCATAACACGGGAACAAGGTAGATCTGGTAGCTAAATCGCTCTATATGCCGTGTTTTCACGCGAATAAAGGGCAATTGCTCAAGTATCTCAACATCATATCCTGTTTCTTCCTTACATTCACGTACCACATTTTCAAAAATATTTTCACCTATTTCTACCGTGCCACCTGGGAATTCCCACACTTCATGAAATTGAGGGTTATGTGGGTCATTTCGTTTATTCATCAAAATTTTTCCATCCCTGATAATCATAGCGACTGGCACCACAAAATGTTTCCCACCGTATTGATTTTGGAGGTAATATTTCATGTGTGACAGCGCCTTTCCTCTACTACTAATTCCATTTTTTTCTGCCGTTTTTATTTCATCTAGTGTTTTCCCTTTTTCGGGAATAAAGAGAATAGGATCATAATCCAATCCATATTTTCGTTCTTGTGGCATTGCGTCAAGTACCTCCAAGTCGAGTGCCCCAAAAGAAAGAAAGGAAGTGTGATCTTCTGGATCAACGAGTGCAAGTGTTGTCTGCAGTTGCCCATGTCGATCTTGTTTTCCTTTCATTTTTTCTAACACGATGTGACATCGTTCATCTCGATCTTCATGCACGCGCGCAGCAGTCACACCTGGCCATCCATCGAGCGCATCAATCACAAATGCACTATCATCTGCGAGTGAAAGAAGTCCTGTTTCTTTCGCATAATAGTTTGCTTTGAGTAAGGCATTTTCTTCAATGGTAGTTCCAGTTTCTTCTGGTTCTTCTGGTGGGTTTTGAAGGTCTTCTAATGAAACTAATTGAAAGTACGGCAAACTATGCAAAAATTGCTTTATCTCCTTTACTTTGCCTTTATTACCTGTTGCTAACAATAGTTTTCTTCGTTTCATATACCAAATGATTCTTTTATCTTGCTTGACTTCATTTGTTCAGGTTTGTATGCCGGGAGTGTTATATAGCTTGTAGCGATTCTCCGCGCTTTCAAAAATGTTTCGAGATCTGCTTTCAATGCATCCTGATCGTATCCGAGTGCAATCACATCTGGTACAAATTCTGCAAAAAAGGAATACACACTTTGCTCTTCATCCCCGAGAAATGCGTCGTCCACAATGTCGATGTGCTTCACCAGTGCAAGTCGTTCTTCTTCTGCATGCAGTGGCTTTTTGCCTTTTATGTTTTCAACAGCACTATCTCTTGCGACTGATAC
This sequence comes from Candidatus Magasanikbacteria bacterium CG_4_10_14_0_2_um_filter_41_10, assembly GCA_002792995.1. GTDB lineage: Bacteria > Patescibacteriota > Patescibacteriia > Magasanikbacterales > UBA922 > UBA12086. The sequence continues at coordinate 10,007 of PFPJ01000004.1, forward strand.
AACAAGAATATCACCCAACTTTTTTGCTTCCTCGAACGTGAAGATATGTCCACTATGGAGAAAATCAAATGTGCCGAAGAGCAAAACTGTTTTCATATTATTCATCACCTTTCTCTTCAATTGGTTTTACGAGTGGAAACAATGTCACTTCACGAAGTGGCTTGTCAACGAGAAAGGCAAACAATCGTTCGCCAAATCCAAACCCACACGTAGGAGGCATCCCGTGTTCGAGCATCTCAACAAATTCCCAGTCGGGCATCATTGCTTCGGTATCCCCTGCTGCGATGAGTTCTTGTTGTTTTTCAAAGCGTGCTCGCTGTTCAATTGGATCATTCAATTCTGAATACCCATTGCCAATTTCACTTCCTGCAATAATGATTTGAAATCGTTCTGTAAGGTCTGGATGTTCTCGATGTGTTTTGGCAAGTGGCGAAACGAGTTTTGGATGATTGACGAGGAATGCAGGCCCTGCAATATTTTTTCGACAAAATTTCCAGAGTGTGTCTGTCAGACGTTCTCTGTTTGTTCCTTCGTACACAACACCAAGCTCATTAAGTTTTTTCTTCATGTCATCTTCTGTCGCTGTCAGAACATCAACGCCCGTTTGCTTCTTTACTTCACTCACATACTCTATTTCTGGCCATTCTCCGGCAAGGTCGTAGTCCATTCCCTTTGTGGTAAATTGTGTTTTACCAAAGACATCGATCGCAATCTTTTGATACAGTTCTTGAACAAGCTTCATGCCTTTGTTGTAATCTGCGTATGCCCAATAAAATTCCATGTTGGTGAATTCTTGCAAATGATCGGGACTCGATCCTTCATTGCGAAAGACACGACCGATCTCAAATGTTTTTTCAAAGCCTGCGGCCATGAGACGCTTTTGCCAAAGTTCACCGACGGAAATACGCAAATACATATCCATGTCGGAATCATTGTGATGCGTAGCAAACGGGGTTGCCTCCGCTCCCCCAGTCGTGGTTTCAAGATAGGGTGTTTCTACTTCAAAAAATCCGTTTTCTTTCAAAAAAGTTCGCGTGACATCCCAAAAGTGTGAACGTTTAATAAAAATCTCGCGAAGTTCTGGATTCGTAAGCAAGTCGAGATAGCGTTTTCGCATGCGAAGTTCTTCATTTTGCAGTCCGTGAAATTTGTCTGGAAGTGGAAGAAGTGCTTTTGTAAGAACGGTGTATGTTTTTACGAGAAGAGAGTCCTCTCCAGTTTTTGATTGAAAACGTTCTCCTGTCACATCAATGATATCACCTGCATCTACTTTTTTTACAAACAGTTTATACTGTTCTTTGTCCATGTCATCTTGTTTGAATATCAACTGAATAGTACCGCTTGCATCTTCGAGACGACAAAAGGTAAGCTTCCCGATTTCTCGTTTAGTCATGATGCGTCCTGCTGTCACTATGATGCTTCCTTCTGTACTGAGAACAGCTTCTGCTATGGTTTGTTGCTTTTCTGAATGCGCGGGAAATGAAGGATTTCCAGCTTCAGTTAGAGCAATAAGCTTTGCAAGGCGTACTGTTCGTTCGTCATTTATATCTATATCTTGTTTTGGCATATTTTTCGCTTATTTACGCTCTTTATAGTAGCAAATCCACAAAAAAAATACAACTTTGGGTATACGATGTATTTTTTTGCTTATTTTAGTAAAAATTGAATCACAGAGCACCCGACGTTTTGTATCGTCAGGCGCTCTGTCGCCCCTCGCCCCCACACCTGGTGAGTCAGTCGTCCTCCTCCTCATCACTATCGTCGTTGGAGTGATCCACCTGATCGGCTTCCTGCTGATCTCGTCGAATGGCCCGCTTGGCCGTTTCGACATCCACCTCTGTCTCGATCTCGACGCAAAAGGCCATTGCCCCTCCTAGGTGTATAAAATTATTTTTCTCTTTTTTTTACAAAATGTCAAGAAAATAAAGACACAACCATACAAGGTTGTGTCTTTATAACAATTTTTTTATGATTATTTCACACCAATAATCTTATATTCTTGCGTTCCTGCAGGAACTTCCACTATCACAGTATCCCCTTTCAAATGACCCATGAACCCTTCTCCTAGAGGAGATTCGTTAGAAATTTTTCCAACGAGAGGATCTGCTTCTTGCGCTCCTACAATAGTGTACTCTTTTTCCTTCCCGTTTACCTTTACAATGACGGTACTTCCTAGTGTCACAAAACCGCCACCCGAGTGATCAGTTGAAATAATTTCAGAATTATTTAAAATACGACCAAGTTCCAACACACGACTTTGTGTCCATGCCATTTGATCCCGAGCATCATGGTATTCTGCATTTTCTGACAAATCACCCATCTGTTTTGCTTCATCAATTCTCTGTGCGATTTCAGGAATTTTTGTAGACTTTAACTCTATGAGCTCTTGCTCAAGTTCTTGTTTCTTTTCAGTCGAAAGATACTGTGTGTCTGACATACACGTCCTTTATCTATAAAATGGATAAAAATACCCGCTCCTTGAGCGGTTTATATGAGTATAACGAAGACTCATTCTAATCGTCAAGTGATATATCCCCAGTTGTTTTATACCTCCACCACCATTTGTAAAATTCATAGGCAACAGGGGCAGCCGTTTCGCTTCCCCCAATTCCCTCTTCTATGAGAACAGTAACAACAATTTCTGGGTTTTTATATGGAGCAAATGAGGTAAACCATGCATGTGGTTCCTTTGAGCTGCTCCACTGCGCCGTTCCTGTTTTTCCAGCAGATTCAAATGGCAGAAGTGAAAGACGCCGACATGCGCCATAGTCGACACAATCTTTCATACCGAGCCGAACGGTGTTTAAGTTTTCACCAGAAATTGGGACAGTATCAATAATTTCAGGCTGTATTGGATGTTCTTCGTCTGTTGCTATATCTATTGTTTTTTCCACGACATGTGGCTTGAATATCGTGCCACCATTTGCAATCGTCACAATATAAGACGTGATCTGCAATGGGGTCACAAGGATATCTCCCTGACCAATAGATACATTGTAGGTGTCTCCGACATACCATCTCTCCCCTTTTGTTTGTTCTTTCCATTCTTTTGATGGAAGAAATCCTGCAACTTCGCCAGGGATATCAATACCTAGTTTTTGGGCAAACCCAAAGTATCGCAGGTATTCCATCATTTTTTCTACTCCCAAACCGACAAAGTCACCAAAGCCTCCACCGATATAGTAGTAAAACGTATTGACTGACCAGGCAATCGATCTTCTGACATTGGTAATACCATGCCCACCTGCCTGCCAATCTGGGAAAAACCACTGCCCGACAGCCAGTCCACCAGTACTCTGAAAGGTCGTATTTGGAGTAATTATGCCTTCCTGAAGCGCTGCCGCTGCAAACGCAGGTTTTATACTGGATCCTGATGGGAATGCACCTGAAATAGCTCGATTGAAGAGCGGTTTATTTTCATTTGAAATATAAGACTGGTATGTTGCATTGCCAATGCCACCCGAAAAATCATTGTTATCAAAACTTGGCAGACTTACCAATGCACGGATAGACCCATCTCGTGGATCCATAGCAACGGCTGATGCACGAAAAAAACCACCTTTATCTAATCCTTTTTGCAAAAAATGTTCTAGTGCTTCTTGTATATGTACATCAATCGTTAACACAACATGACTGCCAGGAGACGGTGGTTCTTCTGTCAAAACTTTTTGCTCCTTTCCAAAGGAATCTACTTCTATGCGTTTTGTCCCATATGTCCCACGCAAAAATGTTTCATATGTTTTTTCAATTCCTGTTTTTCCAATCGTATCTGATGGCAAATACCCCGCACTATACAACGTATCAAGCTCTTCTGGACTCAATTTTCCCAAATACCCAAGAATATGAGACATACTCTGTGGAAGTGCAGTTTCTTTATAGGGAAATTCTTCTACATACAATCGTTTACTTCCTCTCTGAATATGTATTCCAGGAATGTCTGCAGCAGCAATATAAATTTTTATGGCAGTGTCATAATCCAAGTCTTCTTGAATCACAATAGATTCATAACTATAGGATCCATATCGTTCGATTGTTTTTGTTATATCTTCGATAGGTGTCCCTGTGAGAGAGGCAACACGTCCAATGACATTTGCACGATCCTCCGCATTTCTTGGGAGATCTTGTGGAATGAGTGCAAGAGAAAAATTTGGTACATTTTTAGTTAGTTGAATAGCATTATTATCAAAAATAAGACCACGCTCAGAGGGTATTGGAAGAAATCGTTGACGATTGCTTTCGGCGGCTTCTCGGTAAGAGACACCATGAATTACTTGTAAATATCCAACTCGAAATATAAGAAACAAAAATGTAATACTTACCACGATGATAAAAGCAGAAACACGTTTTTTTCGTACTCCTTCACTGAGAAAATTTCGCGTACCAAAACGTCTATCGCCAGTATTGGGATGTGAACTTTCTATCCAGGTCGCATCATCAGTCACGGGTACGGACAAGGATTCATCAATGGGAAGACGGAAAAATTGTCCTTCAGTATCCTCTGCCATAGGTATTAAAACAATTTTTTTTCTCTCAGTAAAAGGAAGAGAAGGATAGAAACTACTCCTAACGTCATAAAAAATTCTATACCAAATAGTGCCAAAGGGAAAGAAATACTAAAAACAACCGTTGGCATAAACGCACTGACAACAAAACTATATATAATTTCAATACTACGATATGATAGAAGCATGATCCCTGCAACGAGAACTCCTGTGTAGAGTGATCGATTGGTAAAGAAAAATTTATGACACCAATATGCAAAAAAAGTACTCAAGACTCCAGGGATTATCATATAGCCATATATTACTGAAGGAACAAGAAGTTCTAATAAAAAGAAGAATCCAAACATATACCATACGATTCTTCTTCGTTCTTTCAAAAGAAGGTAGAGTGTAACAATAAGCGTCGGAACATGTACTGTTGAGACGGGAAACGGCATCAAATAACTCACTGAAAACTGAATCACGAAAAAAAGAAGGAGCATTCCTCCCATATATACGAATCGAAGAAGAGATTTCATGCGTTTATATTTGCCACAATGATTGAAAGAATTTGCAAACTATTGGATGATGCAAGAGGTGAAAGAACGGCACTCTGAAAGGGCTCATACGGTTCTTTTTCAATTGCTTCCACCACCCCTATGGGAAGTCCATATGGAATCTCTTGCGTCAGCCCTGAGGTAACGACAATATCTCCTGCGACAACTTTTTCATTTTGTGGAATGAAATTCATACGAATACTTTTTCCAAAGCCACCTTCAGCAATACCAACGGTTTTTTCTTGATTGAGAAGTGCGGCTCCTACCTTTGTATTTCCATCATCAAGAAGACGGATATTCACCACATTTCCTTCTACCGCGACAACAGTTCCCACAAAAATACCGTCTTGGGTGATGACAGGAGAACCAACAGGAATATGTATATATGCTTGCTCAATATACAGCAAGACCGTACTTTCAAACGGATCAATCTGTTTGCCAGTTACATGCCCTGTGTAATATATCCATTGTTTTTCAGAAAAAAATTTGATCTGTTTTTTGAGATTGGTATTTTCGTCTTGCAACTCGAGAAGCGTGGCATGATCTACCACAGCATTCCGATACGTCGCTTGCAATTGAAGAAAAGATGAACGGAGTTCGTCCAAAGACATGCGTTTGGTGACATATGATTCTCCATCCCAAACGTTCAATGTATACAATACCTCAGTTCCCCTGTAAAAAACTTTTGTCAGTGGCATTTCTATAAATGTGAGAGCACCACTAATATGCAACCCAACCACCAAAAGGAGGATGCCTAAAAGTAATACTACTGACCTAACAAAACGAGGTCGTCCCATACACGTTCATTACATGATTTATGCCACGCGTGCAGAAGGCAATTCTATTTCTTTTAATAATTCTCTTTCTTCGAGAAGAATACCCGTACCACGAACTACATCAGTCAAGGGATCACTTGATACACGAACTGGTATTTCAATCGCTCGAGCAATGATGGTGTCAAGGCCACTCAGCATAGCACCTCCTCCTGTAATGAGGATCCCTCGTTCGTGAATATCAGCCGTAAGTTCAGGAGGAGTTTGTTCGAGCGTCGTTTTGATAAGGGTAATAATAGATGTCACTGATCGTTCGAGCGCCTCATGTATATGCTCGTTGGTGACCATGATTTCGCGTGGAAGTCCACTGACGACATCTCTTCCTCTCATTGGAAATTCAATGCGTTCTGGAGAAAGAATAGCAGACCCAATTTTCATCTTTACTTGTTCAGCATACGTTTCTCCAATAAGAAGATTGAATACCTCACGAGCATACTGCACAATATTTTTATTCATTTCGTCACCTGCGATTTCTGTTGATTTCCACGTGACAATCCCACTGAGTGAAATGACTGCCACATCAGTATTTCCTCCACCAATATCCACGATCATATTCCCTATTGGATCTTGGATTGGCATTCGCACACCAATGGCTGCTGCCATAGGTTCTTGGACGACATGGACTTCTTTTGCACCGGCAGCAACCGCAGCATCTTCCACAGCTTTTACTTCTACTTCTGTGACTTCGAGTGGCACACAAATAACAACGCGTGGTCTTGTCATAAAGGATCTACTATCCTCATGCACTTTATCTATAAAATATTTTAACATTTTTTCCGTTACTTCGTAGTCCGATATAATACCATGCGTGAGTGGACGAGTAACCGTAATATGAGGAGGTGTTTTCCCCAACATGTATTTTGCTTCGTTTCCTACTGCCAAAATTTGGCCTGTCTTATTATGAATAGCGACAACAGAAGGTTCATCTATCACAATGCCTTTTTCTGGAATAAAGACAAGGGTATTTGCAGTGCCGAGATCAATCCCAATATCACGACTAAACCGTTGTGTAATGTTTTTAAACATACGTAATTACTGAATTTCCGTCATCACAGCTGTCAACGCGACATGTTTCTCATCTCCCGATGTTCTGTATTTTATTTCAACTTCTCCTTTTTCGAGCGTACGAGGGCTGATGACTACACGGACAGGCATACCCATAAGGTCGCTGTCTGCAAATTTTTCGCCAGGTCTTGCATCTCGATCATCGTAGAGTACGTCGATACCAGATTCGTGCAATTGCGTATACAGTGCATCTGCTTTTTTAATGTCAATTGCGTCCTTACATAAGGAAACAAGATGAATCTGAAATGGGGCTACAGCCTCTGGCCACACCAACCCATTCTCGTCTGAAAAATGTTCCACCAGGACACCCATCAATCGTGTAATGCCAATGCCATAGGAACCCAGGAACACTGGGATTGATTTCCCATCAGCATCGACTACAGAGAGACCCAACTGTTCACATTTTACAGTACCAAAGTTGAAAATATTTCCTACTTCGGCAGTTTTTACTTGTTCCAACTCTTCTCTTGTCACACCAAGTTCTTTCAGGACGGTATCATTCATCACTTCTTCATTAATTGCAATATGTTTTTCTCTATTGATATAAATAACATCTTCACCAGCATCTGTGATAGTTTGAAATTCATGACTAAATTGTGTGAATGCACCACCAGACGCAAACGTGACAAATGTATCATCGGCAAGACCCACTCTTGCAAATACTTTCAAGTATGCTTCGATAGTTGCATCATAAAACGTTTGGTGTTGTGCTTCATCAAGAGAATATGAATACATATCCTTCATGATAAACTCCCGACCACGCATAATACCACTTTTTGCACGCAATTCGTTGCGAAGTTTTGTTTGAAACTGATACACGTAGGTAGGCAAATCACGATAGCTTGTCAGGTATTGCTTCATGAGCTCCGTAATAGGTTCCTCATGTGACCATCCAAAACCAACCTCTGTCCCATTTTTGAGAGATGACTTGAACCATACATCAACATTTTCATCATTCCAACGATCTGTTTTTTCCCACAGTTCTTTTCGCTGAATAGAGGTCATGATGAATTCTTGCCCACCAATAGCATCCATTTCTTCGCGAACAATTTGTTTAATTTTTTCAAGGACACGAAGACCAAGGGGCAAGTAGGCATACACGCCTGCCATTTCTTTATAAATAAAACCTGCTTTGATGAGCAGTTGTGCATTTTTTGACGCTTCATCTTTTGGCACTTCTTTTTTAGTTTTGGTAAACAGGTGTGATTGTCTCATACAGAATAAGTATAATCAGATTTTCTTGATAATTTTAATGAAATAAGAAATGCACCTAAGAGAATAATGAGGGACACGCTCCATATATTCAATAGTTGAAACATTTGTGCCAGGAGAAGGCCTACAATACTGGATGATGCCAATACCGCATACCCCATGCTCCGCTGGACATATCGGAAAACGGGCACTTGTACGTCTCCAAAAAAATGATACACCGTATACAGAATCGTGGATACCGTCCCAGTAAGTGCCAAAAAAAGTGTGATATAAAAGAACAAGAAGCTCACAAGACCTGCTTCAAAGGGATCAATATTCCATAACACAACGCCCCATCCTGCCCAGCACATGAGGGTCCCAAAGATCATAATTGTGATAAATTGACGGATAGTCATACCTTTTTTACGTCATTCCGAGCGAAGTCGAGAAATCTCGTTTTAGGATCGGGATCTCTCCACTCGTCTTTAGACTCGGTCGAGATGACGTTTACTGTATATCCATTCTAACCAAAAAACCCCGTCTCGGCAAGGGCAGACTCAGTGGGACAATGAAACGTAGACTTTTATGCCAAATACCGAATCCTATCTACTTCACTCTTCCCCATTTTTTTATTGATTGCACCAACAATTTTTGCCTGATTGAGCCTTATTTCGTTTGCCATCGTCGTACTCGTACAAGAGACGGTCAGTGTTCTATTTTTCAAAAAAAGTGGTTTTGCCTCCCCTGCCATTTCTTCTCCAAACAATTCCAAAAATACCGCGGTCGCAATATCAATAGCTTCAGAGGCATCTACCTGATTTTGAAGATCCGGATTGTCCTTCATTTTGTCGTGGAGTGCATCTCCGAGTGGGGTAAAAGACATAATCAGAAAATTCAAAATGTCTAATTTCTAATGACTTGTAAAACACACTGTTTATTAGTCATTTTATTAGGTGAATTTGAAATTAGATATTAGAAATTATTATCTTAATATACTATAACACAATACAGATATTTGTCACACTAGGTACAATCGTACCCCATCTTGCTCCTGCCCTGGCTTCCAATTTGAAAATTTAAATTCATTTGAAACAACCCGCGAACCTGGTTTCATTTCCTTTTTAACTTTTGTCTCGAGCTTGTTCATTTTGTTATCTATGCAATAGACAAAAATGATATCTACATCACTCAGATCCTGATGCCAAAAATCTGAACACAACACCTGTATATTTTTTTCCTTCACAAACATATTTATCATACGAGACCATACGGCAAGTGACGGATTTATTTCAATACCACGTGCTTCTTTTACAAAAGGTGCGACACGTCTCAATATTCTTCCATCTCCTGAACCAAGATCAAGGAGTACATCAGTTTTTTGTAAATTGGCAAGGTCTATCATGGTCCCAACTCTTTTGTTTGTTGATGGTACAAAAGGAGCCCCACGAATAATGGCATACACATTCCAGACAGAAAATGAACTCAAAAAAAGAAGAAAAAAACACAACAATATACCAATGAACCAATACATCATATTAGTGAAGTACACACATCACATCGTCCACATCCTTCCGCACGAGTGATCTTACGAAAATCTGTTTCATGCATATCGTCCAGTGTTTTCATTATTTTTTCTTCAAATTTTTCTAGTTCTTTTTCTGTGCCGATGAACGAGGTCTCTACATCGTCTGCAATATAATAATACGTCAATGCACTAATTGGTCCAAAATTCCGATATTGTGGCAACTCTGTCGTTGCTTTTTGATAAAGGAGAAGCTGTTGTTTATCATCTGTATCGAGCTTTTCTTTTGGAGCACCAGTTTTGTAATCTATGATAGCAAGTGTACCATCGATTAATTGATCCACCCGATCTATTTTTCCCGTAATCACATATGTACCAATTTTTATTCGAAATCCACCTTCCAGCGCAACCGGAATAGTCCACGCCCCTTCATTTTTTTTATAAAATGTTTTGAGCAGTTCCTTTCCTTTTTCATAATACCCTTTTCGCTGATGTTCATCTTTGTACCAATCCCCGATCCATGCTCCTTCATATATTTCAAAAAGTTCATCAAGTGAAGGTATTTTTATTTCACCATCAATTTTTTGTTCTGCAGTGACAACGTCAAATAACGACGTTTGTGTCACACTATTGAGTAGTTGCACACGTTCATAAAATCGTTGCATTGTCAGGTGAACGGTATTTCCAAAACTAAAATAATGAGACCCTTTCATTGGGATTTTGAGAATATAAGAAATTTTGTACTGATATGGACAAACTTGAAAGGCTCTGATTTGTGAGAAAGAAAAAGTCTTGGGAAGTTGGTAGAGCCCGTCGAAGGCGTTCTGAACGCTGATCTCTGTTTTCGGATCTCTCTGGAAAGATTGGAGATTGGAGATTGGAGATTGGCTTTCTGACACAGTTTGATCTAACTCGGCGACAAATCGTGACACTTTCTTCTTCCGTGCCCCACCATAGTCTTCGGCACTCGTGAGAAAAAGTTGTTTCTTTGCGCGCGTCATGGCGACATAAAAAAGACGGCGTTCTTCCTGATAGTGATAATCGCCTTCTGGCAATACCTCTTTTACCAATTCATCTGGTAGATCGATATCTACCCCTTTGCGACGCGTAGGAAAGCGCTCTTCTACGCAATT
>PFPJ01000031.1 GCA_002792995.1 Candidatus Magasanikbacteria bacterium CG_4_10_14_0_2_um_filter_41_10
GGGATTTGGAAATGCTGGGTCACATATGGCAAAAATTCTTTCGAACATGGGATACAAGATTATCGCGGTGAGTGATTCAAAGGGGGGAATTGTGATGAATGAAGGCCTTGATATCGAAGCACTTACGAAACACAAAGAAGATACAGGCAGTGTTGCAGGTTTTGCAGGAACAACTGAAATTTCAAATGACGATATTCTCACGATGGATGTCGATATTCTTGTTCCAGCGGCGCTCGAAAATGTGATCACGCCAGACAATGCAGGAAATATCAAAGCAAAAGCGATTGTGGAACTTGCCAATGGTCCAACCACACCTGATGCAGATGAAATCTTGAAAGAAAAAGGAATTATTGTCGTTCCTGATGTTCTTGCAAATGCCGGTGGTGTGACGGTCAGTTATTTTGAATGGGATCAGAATGTAAAAGGGGAGCACTGGACAGAAGAAGATGTCCTCGAAAAATTGGAAAAAATTATGGTCGATTCGTTCCACGAGGTGTGGAATACGAAGATGCAATACAATACTGATATGCGAACCGCTGCGTTTATCAAGGCAATCGAACGTGTGAGTAGTACATTAAAAGAAACACTATGAGTAATAAAATAGACGGATCTGGCGAGGGTGTCCGAATTCCGGTTGAACAATCTTCAAAACCATCTGTTCAAGAAGTAACTAAAGTTTTAAATGTTGGTGAAAAACCACAAAAGCATGGTGCTCCAACTATACCTGATAGGGAGGATACAGCTTCCTTTTCCTTTGACGAAGATACGGGAACCACAAAAATGTTTACTCTTCCAAAAGAACCTACGATGTATGATCGATCAGGGAAGATTGTTATGGAAACTGTTACATTGACACATGCTGAAGCAGAGGCAAGGGGATTGAATTGGGATAAAGAGACATAATACATAAAAAAACGACCTTTGGGTCGTTTTTTTTGAGATATATGTTGAAGACTGTTCTGCATCGTGACGTTGTCGCGGTGCAGAACAGTGGGTGGCGGACGTGGTGCATCACTCACGCCTGGTCTTTCAACGCACAGAAATCCCCCTGATGGAATTGACCTGGACACCTCTAGGTGCTGACTTAGGGCGACGTTCCTTCGTAAGCACTTTATCCAGTGTCCATATTGGTTCCGCTTAAGCACAGCGGTCAGGATCCTAGTCTGCATTGGACGATCAAGGAAAGCAGTGGAGCTCCTCAAGTAACGGGCCTGCTCGCAAAACCCCGTTGCAATGAGGTGAAGACCACCATCCTTTTGCCATTCCTTCCTGTGGGGGGCAATGTCATCTCACATTTTCAGGTATCCCCCACCTTTCGGTCACTGAAAGACAATATGACGCTAGCAAAAAAAAGATGAAATGTCAAGAGCTGGGACACGTTTTCTTGCTTTTTAGAGCCATTTTTTGTAGGATGGGTATACATATATGCGAGATTTTTTAAAAAAAACAATCGAAGAAGCAGGAGCATTAGGAATGAGTATCTTCGCCGAGCATGTTGAATATAAGGAAAAAACTCATCGTTCGGATTACGTGACACGTGCAGATATTGAGGTCAGTGATTTTTTTGTCAAAAAAATAGGAGAGAAGTATCCAGATCATCATATTCATACAGAGGAAATGGCACATGATATCAATGCTGGAGCAGAGTATGAATGGGTGATTGATCCGATAGATGGAACATTCAATTTTGCTCTTGGGATTCCACTATGGTGCATTCTCGTTGCTGTAGTATATAAAGGGGAGACAATTTATGCGGGTGCATATAGTCCTATGTCAAAAGATTTCTTTTTTGCAGAAAAGGGAAAAGGAACCTTTTTTAATGATGTCCTTGTTCATGTAAATGAACAAAACGACTTTGCAAATGCTCGAGGCTACGTACATATCAGCCCAGGGAAAGACGATATTATAGATCGACATGCACAAATGCTCGTACATGTAATAAAAGAAGGTGCAAGGTTTATGGACCAGCGAGATCTCTATGTTGCATGCATGGTTGCAGATGGAAAACTAGATTTTTATACAAGTACCTCTGGAAAAGATCACGATCATCTCGCACCAAAACTTATTTTGGAAGAAGCTGGAGCTATAGTTACTGATAGTGATGGCAATACGTGGCAACGAGGAAGAAGCGATATTATTGCTGCCAATCCTGTGTTACACGAAAAAATTATTCAGTTATTGAAGTAGCCTATGCAAGATTTTTTAAAACAAACAATTAAAGAAGCTGGTGCTATTGCAAAAGGGTATTTTAATGAAGGGGTCAAAAGTATCAAAACAAAATCAACGGTAGGGGATCTGGTGACAGAAGCAGATGTCGCTGTGAGTGATTTCATCGTAGATAAAATAAAAAAAGTATATCCACTGCACACTATTTTTTCAGAGGAAGTAAGGGAAAAGATAAATGAAGGCAGTGAATACGAGTGGGTCATCGATCCAATAGATGGCACGAGAAATTTTGCAAACGGGATTCCATTTTGGTGTACGATTATAGCAGTCATGAAAGATGGAGAAACGTGGCTTGGTGCCGTGTATAATGCTGTAAATGATGATCTCTTTTTTGCAGAAAAAGGCAAAGGGGCATTTCTCAACGATACAAAACTTTCTGTCAACAATACGCAATCGATTGATCAGGCGTTTGGTGTGATGGTGCAGGCAAACAAAGCTGGAACGTACGGTGATCATATTGAGAGATTTCGTGTTTTTTCCGTGAATCTCAATACCAAAACAGATTCTTGGGTACACAACTATGGTACTATGTTGACGGTCTGTCATCTTGCGTCTGGTGCCGTTGATTTTCAGGCAGGGAATGCTGGTTTAGATTGGGATTATCTTGCGCCATTTCTTATTGCCGAGGAAGCTGGTGCTATTGTGACAAATGGGTATGGTGAGCAGTGGACACGAGGAAGACAAGATTATGTTATGGCAAATCCTGATTTGCACCCGAAGGTCATGGAACTTTTTGAATCGTACTCTGCTTAATTTTCATTGCTATGTTATCATCACAGTCAGCAGAACAAGGAGGAAGAATAAATCCTGAGGCTTTTGAAGATGAATCTTATCTCGTTGAGGCTTTGAAACAGGGTGACAATACTGCATACAAATTTCTTGTAGCAAAATACAGGGATAAACTTATTGCGTTTGCAACAGTGCAGTATACGCATAATGCCGATAAAGCAGAGGATTTGGTGCAAAAAACGATGTTAAAAGTATTTGAAAATATCCAATCTTTTGAAGGGGGCTCGAACTTATCAAACTGGATGCATAGAATTTTAAAAAATACATTTATAGATGAATATAGAAAAGAAGGACGGCGGCGTGAGGATTTGACTGGTCAGGATCCAGATCTCGGAATTGTTGAAGGTCAACAAAGTACGTTTGAAAAAGTACAAGATAAACTACAAATGGAACAGCTTCAAGGAATTTTGGAAACTCTTAGTGAAAATGACAGGACAGTTTTTCAGCTCTATTTCATAGATGGAATGAAGTCCCGCGAGATTGCTGAAACACTTGATATTCCAGATGCAACAGTAAGAACACGTATATTTAATTTGAAAAAAAAATTGATAAATGAGTTTAAAATAAACTAGATTATATACAGAGTTTTATGGAAAAATACGATCCAAAATCTATTGAAAAAAAATGGCAATCCTATTGGGAAGAGAACAAGACGTTCTCGACGCCAATGGATGCAACGCCAGAAAATAAATATTATATTTTGCCACAACTGCCATATCCATCTGGCAGTGGTCTTCATGTTGGGCACGCTGAGGTATATACCGCGTGTGATATTTATGCACGCTATCAGCGCATGAAAGGGAAGAAAGTCTTGCAAGTATTCGGGCTTGATTCTTTTGGTCTGCCTGCAGAAAATTATGCGATCAAGACGAATGTGCATCCAAAAGAGACAATTGATCAGACTGGCGCAAACTTTGTAGAACAAGTAAAAAAACTTGGGGCATCTGTTGACTGGGATCGTTTTGTCCGTTCGAGTGATCCAGAATATTACAAATTTACACAATGGTTTTTCCTCCTCATGTACGAACGAGGTCTCGCGTATAGAAAAACACAGGCAGTAAATTGGTGTGATAGTTGTAAGACCGTCCTTGCCAATGCCCAAGTCGTGGATGGACAGTGTGAACGTTGTGATACGGTGGTGGTACAAAAAGACATGGAACAGTGGTATCTAAAAATTACCGACTACGCAGAACAACTTCTCGAAGGACTGGACAGAATCGACTGGCCAGAGGAAACGAAGAAGCGTCAGAAGGATTGGATAGGGAAGTCGGAAGGAGCGGAGATTACTTTTTCTGTACGTCATTCCGAGCGACCGGAGGGAGTCGAGGAATCTCGTGGAAAACAACGGGATCTCTCGACTTCGCAAAGCTCCGCTCGAGATGACGTGAGTATTACTGTTTTCACAACTCGCCCTGATACATTGTTTGGTGCGACGTATATGGTCCTCGCTCCAGAAGGAGAATATGTCCAGAGTCTGAAGTCTGAAGTCCAGAACTGGGATGAAGTTGAATCCTACATTACAGAAACATCAAAGAAAACAGAGCTAGAACGTCAGACGCAAAAAGAAAAAACTGGAGTAGAACTCAAAGGTGTAAAAGCGGTGAATCCTGCCAATGGCGAAGAGATCCCTATTTGGATAGCAGACTATGTCATTGCAACGTATGGAACGGGAGCTATTATGGCTGTGCCAGCGCATGACGAGCGGGATTTTGAGTTTGCGAAGAAGTATAAATTGCCAATCAAGCAAGTAGTTGAATCAATTAAATACTATGTTTCTA
>PFPJ01000044.1 GCA_002792995.1 Candidatus Magasanikbacteria bacterium CG_4_10_14_0_2_um_filter_41_10
TATTCTCACTTGCAAAGGGAAAAGATACAGAAACAGCAAACGAACATACCAAACTCGTCACCATCGACGACGATGGTGTAACATTTCGTTCTCATATCGATGGGAGTGAACATCGGTTTACCGCAGAAGTTGCCATCGACATCCAACACAAACTTGGCGCCGATATCATCATGGCATGGGATGAATGTACGCCGGATGACGCGGATGAAACATACGCACGACAGGCACTCGACAGAACGCATGCGTGGGCAGAGAGATCTTTGATACACCACAAGCAGGCAAAAGGGCAAAAGGGTAATTTGACAAAAACAGATCCAAATTCCCCAATTGCCCAATTACCAAATTACCGTCAGTTTCTTTTTGGTATTGTCCAAGGTGCACAGCACAAAGATCTTCGTGAAGAATCAGCACGCGTTATTTCTGCAATGGATTTTGACGGCATTGCCATTGGTGGTGAATCGATTGGCTACAATATGGAAGCGACAAAAGAAATTTTGTCGTGGGTCATGCCACTGATCCCAGAAAATAAACCGCATTACACCATGGGTGTCGGCTACTCGCCTACCGACTTTTTTGATGTCGTTGAACATGGCATCGATATGTTCGACTGTGTCGCGCCAACACGCATTGCGAGGAATGGTGCGCTCTACGTTTCTCCAGAAGTAAAGGAACACGATAAAAAATATACGATCACGATAACACGTGCAGACTATCGAGAAGACAAAAATCCCATCGATCCAAACTGCACCTGTCATACATGCAAAAACTATTCACGCGCATACATCCACCATCTCTTCCGCGCAGGAGAAATGCTCGGCTCTCGTCTCGCCACGATTCACAATGTACACTTTCTTCTCGAATTGATGCGACAGATGAGAGCAGCGATAAGAGAAGATAGATTTTTGGAGATGAAAAAAAAGTGGATTTCTTAGATACCTTACAAACGTTACCCCATGTCCTCCTCACAAAAACATTCCTACCTCGATTTCATCACGACCACTTTTGCCGTGGTGCTTTTGCTCTCAAATATTGCCAGCACAAAGATTGCTGCCATAGGCTCGATGAGTTTTGATGCTGGACTTATTCTTTTTCCTCTTGCCTACATTTTTGGAGACATACTGACAGAAGTCTACGGCTATGCGCAGGCGCGCCGTGTCATCTGGATTGGATTTGGGATGAATCTCCTCATGGTACTCACATTTTGGCTTGTCGGCCTCCTCCCTGCAGATCCGACATGGGGAATCCAAGATTCGTATATGAATATTCTCGGCGTTGTACCACGCATTGTCTTTGCAAGTCTCATGGCATACCTTGTTGGAGAATTTTCCAATAGCTATATCCTCGCAAAACTCAAAGTAAAAACGCATGGCAAAAAGTTTTGGTTTCGTGCGATAGGCTCTACTATTATTGGAGAAGGACTTGATACGACGATCTTCACACTTGTCGCTTTTGCTGGCATTCTGCCTGGATCACTTCTCATCACTATCGGACTCACAAATTATGTTGTCAAAGTATTGGTAGAAATTATTTTTCTTCCAGTGACTTATCGAATTGTACATTTCTTAAAGAAAAAAGAACGTATCGACTACTACGACAAACATACAAATTTTTCTCCAATACCAAGATAACAAATCTTCGTCTTTATAAAGAAAAAATGCAAACCATTGCATTTTTTTGTTGTTTGTAGCACCATGTCGACAGGAGGAACTCACGAAAGACAAGAACGAAAAAACTCGACTGAACAAGAAGGAGAAACATGAGGCAAAGGCGTCGTCGTAGAACGATGGGGATGGTGATCATCACCCCCTACATCCGTGACGAGGACACAGAAGAGCCCAGTGATACCACAGAGGAACGTGGCTACCCTGAGGCTTTTGATGACCTCCGCCTGAGGACAAGGTCGCCCCTCGTCCTCCTCCGTCAAACCAAGCGTCACCGGCGCAAGCGACGGTAAGGCTACCACCACTCGCCCCCCCCCGAGGCGCGCTGTGACTCTCAATTCAATATAAAAAAGACATCATACAGGTGATGTCTTTTTCTTTGAACCAAGAAACCAAAGCTGTACACTTCTATACAATAATCATTGCATCACCAAAACTAAAAAATCTATATTTCTCTTTCACTGCTTCTTCATAACAAGATAACATGAACTCACGATCCCCCGCAAATGCACTCACAAGCATAAGCAAAGTAGATTTTGGTAAATGAAAATTTGTAATCAAAACATCAACAATTTGGAAAGCGAAGCCTGGCAAAATAAACATATTAATATCTCCCTCATATGCATTCACACGTCCCCCACCACCAAACTGTGCCACACCTTCCAGTGTCCTCACACTTGTCGTCCCTACAGCGACAATTCGTCTTCCTTCATGTTTTGCTGTATTTATTTTTTTTGCATTCTCTTCTGTAATCTCTACCCACTCGCCATGCATAGTGTGATCTTCCACATCTTCTGACTTCACAGGAAGAAATGTTCCAAGGCCAACATGCAACGTCACTTCTGCAAACTCTACACCTTTTTTCTTGAGTACATCAATAATTCTGGGAGTAAAATGAAACCCAGCGGTGGGTGCAGCGACAGAACCTTCTTCTTTTGCATACACCGTTTGGTATGATTCAAATTGTGCAGGCTCATCTTTTACGTATGGCGGGACAGGAATATGTCCATACTGATTTGCTTTCCGTCGAACAGTCGCCGCATTAAATGGAAACTGAACAAGAATCGTGCCGTTTTCTTCTTTCAACATCACATTGCAAAAAAAATCTTCTGCGAATGCGATGGTCATACCAGGCAACACATGTCTCCCTGGTTTTGCGAGCACTTTCCATACACCTACATTTTCCATTGGTCGCACAAGAAAAATTTCAACATCTTTTTCATGATCAATGAGATCTCTACCAGTACCTGAATGTAATTTCCCAAAAAGTCGTGCTTTAAACACTTTTGAATTATTCCACACTAAGACATCGCCCTTTTTGAAATACGATTCAATGTCCGTAAATTCAGTATGTGCAATTGTGTGCGTGTGTTTATCCACGACCATAAGCCGTGAACTGTCACGTGGTTCAACAGGATTTTGAGCAATAAGCTCTTTTGGAAGAATATAGTCAAAATCTGTTGTTTTCATGTAATTGATAGTTGGTTTACTTCTTTATGTTCATGTGCATGGGAGAAAAGATCTACAACGATCTTTCCAAGAATCAAAATAATGAGTGCATAGATAGGTGTACCCAACGCCTCTGCAAATATACCTCCAAAGAGTACCGCCATGTGCATAATGACAATTCTCTTATATGGTTGCAATATCAACTGCTGTGGCGAATAGAGCAAATATTCTTTCTTGCCAATATAATTCATAAAGAAAGAAAACAAATGGCTTATAAATAATGTAGAGAGAGAAAACAATATTCCTTTCATATCAATATGTTGGAGCGGTGTGCCAACGTCTCCAAACAGTGCAATTAAGAAAAAGGCATGTCCCATCATAAATCCTCCAAAATGCACCGGGAAAAAGACACTCAAAAAAAATTTAGTTGTTTTCCCCGGTTTTAAACCGTTATATTTTTCAGGATTACTTTCTTTCAGTTTTTGTATCGTTTGCACCTCTTGATCATCAATTTTTTTTGACAACAAAATTTTCCAAAACGTAAAAAACCCAACAATCGCGGTTTCCGCCCAAAAAATAAGTAGAATTTCTGTCAAACTCCATGAAAAAAAGAGTACTCCAATCAACGGAAGCAAATTTGCTCCGATAAGGGTATATGTCGATGGTGTATTTTTTATATGCATACTTACGCACCAGTATACGCATTTTTTACCGCTTTTGCTACAGCATCTGCAATCCCTATTTCAAAAGGACCTGGAATAATATACTCAGCAGTAGGCTCTGTGACAGCATCTGCCAATGCACGTGCTGCCGCAAGTTTCATATCATTTGTAACATTTGGAATACGCGCATCAAGAAGTCCACGAAATACACCAGGAAAGGCGAGGACATTGTTGATCTGATTGAGAAAATCACTTCTACCGGTTGCGACCACCGCTGCTCCTGCTTCTTTTGCGATATCTGGCATAATTTCAGGATCTGGATTTGCCATCGCAAAAATAATTGCATCTGTCGCCATGGACTGTACCATGTCTGGCGTCACAAGATTTGGTTTACTCACACCCACAAATACATCAGCACCACAAAGCGCATCTGCTAAAGTTCCTGTTCTTTTTTCTCTATTTGTTTGTGTTGCAAGAACAACTTTTACGTCATTCAAATCTTCGCGCCCTTCGTAGATCAATCCTTTTGAATCGACCAGAAAGACATCTTTGACTCCTGCAAGAAGAAGTAATTTTGTAATAGCGACACCCGCTGCACCTACACCACTCATCGTCACGGTGATATCTTCAATTTTTTTGTTCACCACTTTCAGTGCATTGTAGAGTCCTGCGAGGACAACAATCGCCGTGCCATGCTGATCATCATGAAAGACGGGAATGTTGAGTTCTTTCTGCAGACGTTCTTCTATTTCAAAACACCGTGGAGCAGAAATATCCTCGAGATTGATACCACCAAACATTGGCGCAATGCGTTTGACTGTTTCAATAATTTCTTCTGTATCCTGCGTATCGAGCGCGATAGGAAAGGCATCAACATCGGCAAATTGCTTGAAGAGAAGTGCTTTTCCTTCCATCACAGGCAGACTTGCCTCTGGACCAATATTACCCAGTCCAAGAACAGCACTCCCATCAGTGACCACA
>PFPJ01000067.1:0-15288 GCA_002792995.1 Candidatus Magasanikbacteria bacterium CG_4_10_14_0_2_um_filter_41_10
TTTATGTCGACGCGTTGGAGTCCAGCAATGCAGCTATTTACATAGGTAATACCATCTTTGCCACAGACAGGTTTTTCGTCTGTGGTGCAGGTTCTGATATTGTCTGGTGTGCCATCGGTGGTTACCAGATACATTCTATTGGTGGATGTGGTCGTGCATGTGCCAGTGATATAGGAGATAGCTTCACATGCATAGCCACCAGAAAATTGACAATACGTATTGGTGGTCTTTTTTTCATTATCGTATTTTAGGACAACGCCATAGCCATTGTTTTCACATGCAGCAATCGCATAATCGAGAGGGTCTACACCCCCTGGTTTTTTTACCACGTCATGTGTACTGGTTGCACTGTCTGTCGAGGTGCTGGTGGTGTCGCCCGAATTTGAGCTACTGCATCCTGCGCCTGTGAGAAGGAGTATGGTACATACCAGAAAAAATTTCTTCATACAACTTTTTTCACGTATGAACGAATAAGTTTTGCAGAACTCCCAAGTCGTTTTCGTTCACTCATGTCGAGTTTCAATGGCCAGTGTTCGATGACTCCTTTTCTTCCAATAATTGCTGGTGCGCCAAGACACACATCTGAGATGCCATTCCATGTTGACAAGCGTGCAGATACGGGGAGGATAGTGTGTTGGTCGTATACGATAGCTTCGACAATATCTGCAGCGACAAGCCCAATACCAAAATAGGTTGCTCCCTTTTTTTTGATAATGTCGTATGCTTCTTTTCTCACGGAGTGTTCTATGGTATCCATAGATTTTTTTGTCATGCGAGGAAGTTTTTTTGCAGGGGTCCCGCCTATCGAGACACTACTCCATGCAATAAATTCGCTATCCCCATGTTCACCAATGACATACCCGTTTACTGTACTTGCATGGACGCCATATTTTTTGCCGAGTGCCGAACGAAGGCGTGCACTGTCGAGTGTCGTCCCGCTCCCAAAGACTTGATGCATTGGAAGGCCGGTAATTTCTTGTGCGAGATACGTGAGGACATCAACTGGATTTGAAATAATGAGGACAATGGCAGATGATTGAATTTTTCCAATACTTTTGAAAATGCTTTTGAGGATGCCTGTGTTTTTTTCTAATAGATCAAGGCGGGTGTCTCCTGGTTTTTGTGCTGCGCCTGCAGTAATGATGATAATATCAGCGTCGGCAGCATCTGGATAATCGCCACGGATAACTCGACCTGTTTCTACAAGAGAAAGTCCATCGGAGATATCCATGATTTCACCGGCTTCTTTTTCTTCATTGATATCGATCAAGATAACTTCTGCGACAACATTGCGTAATGTAATTGCGTAGGCAGCCGCCGCGCCGACGGCACCTGCGCCAATGATGGCGACTCGTGTGGGGGTAAGGGATGTTTTCATAGTTGATATTATTTTCCCCAGTATAACAAAAAACTCGCCACATTGGCGAGTTTTCTTGGAATGAAAGGGGGATTGTTTTTTAGCCTTCGATGGTCACACCCATCTGACGAGCTGTGCCGGCAATAATATTCATTGCTGCATCAATATCGTTTGCATTGAGATCGGGCATTTTCTTTTCAGCAATTTCTTTGAGTTGTGCTCGTGTTATTTTGCCTACTTTGTCTTTGAGAGGATTGCCAGAACCAGATTTGAGACCGAGCGCTTTTTTGATAAGTGCACTTGCTGGTGCTACTTTCATGATGAAATCAAATGTACGATCTTCATACACGTTGATCACGACTGGCACGACCTCCCCTTTTTTGTCAGCAGTCGCATTGTTGAACTGCATACAAAAATCTTGGATGTTCAATCCTTGTTGTCCAAGTGCTGGACCTACTGGTGGTGCTGGATTTGCTCCGCCTCCGATGATTTGGAGTTTGATTTGAGTGATGAGTTTTTTTGCCATATTCATGGGACTACGGACTACCGTCTAGAGACAACAGCCCTGTTTAGAAATATTGTGGTGGAGTGAGAAGCTTCCTTTTGGGAACACCCCGCTTCAATATTTCTTGGTGTGTAATAATAGCGTTTTTTTCTTATTTTGTCAATGATTTCTTTAGTGCCTGTATTTTTTTTGCTAGCACATGACTTTTGTTGTAGATAAACTGGAATCTTGCTTGACTCATGTAATTTAGATCAGTCGCAGTATAACAACAGCTTACTACTTCCATCAGAGACCCATATGACATCCGTAAAAATCTAAGAAAATCTGCATCGGAGTCTCGTTGACATCCTTCGGCAATATTCAACATGATTGAAAGCGTTGCTCGTCGTATTTGTGATGTTAGACCAAAACGTTCATCATCAGGGAATTCTTTTGAAATAGTATAGATTACGTGTAGAAACTGCCTTGACAGTTGCCATGTCTCTAACTTTTCAAATTTGTAATATCCCTCCATATCACATGCTGTTGACAGTTGTCTGTAGTCTGTTGTCCAATTACATTTTCTTCACTTGCAACGCGTCGAGTTCTACCGGTGTTTCTCGTCCAAACATACTGACGAGTACCTTTACCTTGCCACGATGTTCGTCAACACTTTCTACTTTTCCTTCAAAATTCTTGAATGGACCATCGGTAATACGAACCGGATCATTTGCTGACACATCAATTTTGTGTGATGCCTCAGATGCTTGCGTGCGTTTCATGAGAGATTCTACTTCTTTTTGATCGATTGGGGTTGGTGTGGTTCCTGATCCTACAAATCCCGTGACGTTTGGTGTGTTGCGAACAACGTACCAAGAATCATCGGTAACAATCATTTCTACAAGCACGTACCCTGGAAAGATTTTTTCTTCCACGGTTGTTCGTTTTCCATTTTTAATTTTAATTTTTTTCTCTTTTGGGACAATGACACCAAAAATTTTGTCTGTCATGTCAAAGGTATCGAGACGTTGTTCGAGGTTTCGTTTTACATTTTCTTCGTATCCGCTGTATGTGTGGAGCACGTACCAACGTTTACCAAGGTCGAGGGTTTGTTTTGCCATATATCAATGAAAGAAGGAACAATTAACTACGAACAAGTATAACAAATATATGTTTAGAGGATAACACTGAGGAGCCATGTGAAGATATCGTCGAGCACTGCAAAGAAAATGGCCATCAAGATGGTGATCGCTATGACAACGATAGAATAGTTGATTGTCTGTTTTTTTGTTGGCCAGGTGACTTTGCGAAGTTCGTAGAGAGCCTCGCGAAAGTATGTTTTGAGTTTGGACATATATTGATATTGTTGAGGTTTCTGAGGTCGTTGAGGTTGGAAAGGATTGTTTTCACAACCTTAGAAACCTTAGCTACCTCAAAAACCTTATTTTTGTATTTAAAAACGGCCCTGGGCCGAATATGAGATGACTATACTTGGAAATGGGTGTTTTGTCAAGGGAGGTGGGTGGATAACACAAGAAACAGAACAGATAGCATTTTGCACAAATAATTTGGTATATACTCGTATTTTTTGTTTTATTTCTCCTCCTCAATATCCAGTGCAAATCCTTTACTTGTTTTGAAAAAGCCGTTTATTTTCAATTTGCCTTGGTGCACTTTTATATGACATTCTTTGCAGAGGGGAATGAGATTGTATTTGTGATCTTTGTGAAAGTGCTCGATGTGGTCGGTGTCATCTGCTGTGTGTTGTTCCTTTATATGATGCGTGTCTTCGACATTTGCACCGCACACAGCACAGCGAGTGAGATACAGTGTGTCGTTGTATTTGCTCGTCTGTTTTTTCAATAATAATTCTGTGTCTTTTAATTCTCCTGCAAGTTCTCTTCTTATATTCATTGCATTGGTGAGGAACGTTGCATTCATGTGGAGTGACTGCGCAAACTCAAGTCCGTAGATACTACTGCCACTTCCTTGTTGGAGTGTGCGGTCAAAGATAAGTGTATCAGTCGCTTCGTCATAATGGACCGCAAGGTGCAAGCTCTGGATATGATCCATGTTGGCAACGTGTGGCAGAGATTGCAATTGGTGGAGGTGGGTGGTAAAGAAAAAGAGTGCGCCAATATCGTGGAGTTGTCCGAGTGCTGCGGCGATGATGGCGATGGCGGAGAGTGTTTCTGTCCCGTGACTTATTTCATCTCCGAGGATGATGCTGTGCGTGGTCGCGCGGTTGAAAATATTTTTCAATTCCATCATTTCGACTGCAAAGGATGATAATCCTTGGGTAATATTATCTCTCGAAACTATACGGGTAAACAATTCTTTCACAAGTGTAAAGCGCATGTTTTTTGCAGGGACGTAGCAACCACTTTGTGCGAGCACAACAGCAATGCCGATACTTTTCATGAGCGATGATTTTCCACTTGAGTTGATACCATAGAGGAGGATGCCACGGGTATGTTCTTCCCATACTTCTTTTTTTTCGGATATGCCAAAGTTCACATCATTTGGAACATAGATGCCGTGTTGTTCGCGTAGTTCTATGAGCGGATGACGGAGGGTTTTGATTTCGAGCATTGGTTCATCTTGTTCCACGATGTCCGGACGGACGAGTTTGTATGCACGGGTGCATTTTACATTGGAGAGTGCGACATCGATGGTTGCAAGCGTGTTACTTATCTCAGAAATATGATGTGCATAGTCACGATCCAGCATGATAATCATTTCTGCAAATCGTTCTTTTACTCTCGCGACGAGCCGTGATTCCAGCACTGTGATTGCTTCTGAAATAGTATCGATGATGGGACCGGTAATTTTGACATTCGTTGTTTGGAGTTTGTACGAAAAATTGGTGAACGCATGGACCGTGCCATCGATAGACACGAATTGCTTTTTCAATACATCTGCAATGAGTGCGTATCTGTTTTTTGTGAGATGCAGGTAGTGTCCTTCTTTGTCGAGTTTTTTTATATCAACATACTCACTTGCATCGTTGCCGAGTTTTTCTGTGAGGAGTTCTGCAATCACTGTTTTGACTGCTTCGAGCTTTGCAGATTCGGTTGCAATCTTTGCGAGCAGGTCATCGAGTTCTGCGTCAACACCTGGCAAAAAGAAACTTTCTTTTATTTCTTGTTGCATGCAGGTCGTGGAGATGTCTAGGTTGATTGTTTTTTCTATATATACAATCAGTGCATCAATTGCGTCACGCTTTTCGTGCAAATTGGTTGCTTCAGCATTCAGTGTTTCGTCTATCTCTCTGGCAGAAACGAGTGAATCATAGAGAAAATTTATTTCTAGTGGGTGCAATCTGCCAGTCCGAATTCTTCTCACAATACGTTCGAGGTCGTAGACGCTTCGAAGATGCGTGTCGACTTTGGCGTACACTGGTTCGATGCTATCAGACAAGTCGTATCTCGCCTCGAGTGTTGCTTTATTCATGATCGGATTCATCACGCGTTCAAACAAAAGACGTCTGCCGATCGACGTGACGGTCTTATCCATGACGCCGAGGACGGTTTCTTTATGCGGATCGCGTGATGTGATGTCGAGTTGTTCGAGTGGATTGTTACCGAGATAGACGAATGTTTCGTTTTCAAGAATGGTTGGTTTTTGCAATTCTTTTATGACGTCGTAATCGTGTGAAATGATAAACTCAATCAAACTCGCCATGGCTTCTGATGCAAATCGTTTTCTTTCGAGATCAAGAAATTCGACAGGGGAGAGAAATGATTGTATGGAATAAATATTTGAAAACAATGCGTTCTGATAGTTGAGATTCAATCGTTTTTTTGTGGTTTGTATATGTGTGCCATCGAGATCAAGATAATTTTTTAATTCTTCTATTTTCATCGATGCACTGTCGAGCGTCATGACAAGTTCGGACGTTGGGTGTGCTTGCAGATGACGAAAAAGTTCGTCGAGGGCAAACGTAGGGTCTTCTTTTGTGCTGTACATCTCTGCGATGTAGGACGCACCTGTCGATACATCGAGTGCTGCAAAGCCTGCGGTGTAGCGACCATCATCTTCTTCGAGAATAATAGACGACACAAAGTTTGCCTGGTGGTCGAGTGTGTAGTCTGCGTGAATGCCTGGGGAGAGAATGCGGTCGACGTAGCGTTCGATATGTGGTGGTTCGCCTTTTTGTCGTACGATGATGATCGTATATTTTTTTTCTGCAATAATTCTGCGGATATATCTATCGAATGTTGCGGTAGGAAAGCCGACGAGCAATGGATTTTTTATATGATTTTCTGGAATGGTTTTATTTTTTCGTGTGAGTTGGAGATTCAGAAGGTCGCCGATTTCTTTTGGTTTGCCAATTTTTTCTTCATCATTATCTATCCCGTATATTTCAAAAAAAGATCCAACTTCCATCAGTACCACGGTATCGGCGCCATAGATGTGTTCGTAGTGTTTTTGTAATTCAAAATAGATCTCGTGAAGAGAACGGTCGGAGTCAGAGAGGATTGTTTGTGTGTCTTCGTGTGTCATAGCGAGGGGTATGATAGCATAGAATGTTGGTTGACAACATGCATTCAAATTTGATCTGTATTGTTTTGATTGTAATTTGAATTATCTTTATTTTCCCTTCCTTTTTGTCACCAATCCCGATTTGATCGGGACAGACAGCTTTCCCCTTGAAACCCCTTGGGTGAGAATAGGGGAATGTAGCACAAAAAAAGTCCTCCCCAGAAAAGGAGATGATCGCGGTGTTTTTAGTGGGATTACCTGTGTACAAAATAATAGCTAAAATAAGCTAAAAAATGAATAAAAATGAGCGAATTCCTATTGACAAAAGTGGTTTTTTGTGATATATTTTTTGGTCGATTGGGAGTATAGGAAAGCAATTTTCATACTTTCGAGATTAGAGATTGGACTGTAGAAGCAGTCTAGCCTCTAGTGTCGGAACTGATGTGTCCATTGCGATAGAAAGCCCTTCGACTTTGTTCAGGGCAAGCAGGACGAAAAGTTGAAATAAAAAAAGCATCTCGATTCACTCGGGATGTTTTTTCTTTTTGGTGGTTGTGCTGTATTGAAAAGATTCTTGCTTCTACACGAACCCCCTCCCAACCTCCCCCTATTAGGGGGAGGAGCTTTTAGTATTTTTAGATATCTAGATTTTTTACACTCTTTGCATGCGTCTGGATGAATTTCTTTCGAGGAGGAACTTCGCTTCCCATGAGGACGTCGAAGACTTCACTCGCTTTTTCTGCATCTTCTATTTCTACTTGTTTGAGCACGCGATTTTCTGGATTCATCGTCGTTTCCCAGAGTTGGTCTGGATTCATTTCACCGAGACCCTTGTAGCGCTGGATATTTATTTTTGATTTTGCTGGTTTTGCTTTTGTCGCTGGGCCGGTATCTTCTTCACTGTCTCCACCCTCTTCACTTTCATCGATGACTTCGAGATCGCTCGAACTGATGCCTTGTTTTTTGAGATATGTTTCGAGCACTTCTTCATTATAAAACCACTTTACATCTTTTCCATTTTTTATACTGTAGAGCGGTGGCTGTGCAATAAAGATATGTCCTGCGGCAATAAGTTCTGGAAAGTAGCGGAAGAACAATGTCAGCAACAGCGTGCGGATATGTGCACCGTCGACGTCGGCATCGGTCATGACAATGATACGGTGATAGCGAAGTTTTTCTATTTCAAACATTTCGCCGATGTTTGTGCCCATGGCGATAATAAGCGATTTCAATTCGTTGTTGGTGAGAATTTTATCAAGACGTGCGCGCTCCACATTCAAAACTTTTCCTCTCAACGGCAAGATCGCTTGCGTGTTTCGATCTCGTCCTTGTTTTGCAGAACCTCCTGCAGAATCTCCCTCTACAATATAGAGTTCGGAGTCTTCAGCTCGTCTGCTCGAACAATCAGCAAGTTTTCCCGGCAAGGTGAATCCCTCAAGAGCACCTTTTCGGAGGACTGATTCTCGTGCAATACGCGCAGCATTTCTGGCGCGGGCTGCAAGAAGACATTTGCCAACAATGGCTTCACCATCTTTTGGATTTTCTTCCAAGAAAATTTCGAGGGCTTCGCCAAAGGTGGTTTCAACCGCTGCTTTGACATCTGGATTGCCGAGTTTTGATTTTGTTTGTCCTTCAAATTGTGGGTCAGGAATTTTTACAGAAATAATAGCGGTGAGACCTTCTCGGACATCTTCTCCTGACAAATTTGCATCCTTTTCTTTCAAAATGCCTTTCTTTCGTGCATATGAATTGAGTGTTCTGGTGAGTGCACTTCGGAATCCTGCCACATGCGTTCCTCCGTCTGGGTTGGTAATGTTGTTTGCAAACGCAAAGAGTGACTCTTGGTAATCGGCAGTGTACTGAAGTGCTACTTCTACAGAAATGTGTTCTACCTGTTTTTCAACATAAAACACATTTTCATGTTTTGGTTCACGGTTTTTGTTGATGTGTTTGATGTAGCTCGCAATACCACCTTCAAAATAAAATTGGTAGGAGGCGCCGTGAATAGGGATGGAAGACGTGTCTATTTGTTTTTCTTCTTCTGTACGTTCATCGATAATAATGAGTCGGACACCTTTTGTCAGATATGCTTGTTGACGAAGATGTTCGATGATCGTTTTCCAACTGTAATCAAGGGTTTCAAAAATACTAGGATCAGCTCGGAAGGCAATTGTGGTTCCTGTTCCCTTTGCTTTCCCAACAGCTTTTACTTTTGCTTTTGGTTTACCAAGTTTGTATTCCTGGACCCATTCTTTTCCATCACGATGAACCGTTGCTATGACATCTGTGGAAAGTGCGTTGACAACAGAGACACCTACCCCATGCAGACCACCGGATACTTTGTATCCACCATCGCCAAATTTTCCTCCGGCGTGGAGTTGGGTCATGACGAGTTCGAGCGCACTGATTTTTTTCTTTGGGTGAATGTCGACGGGAATACCACGACCATTGTCTGTTTCAGAAATCCAATGATCAGGGAGAAGACGAAGGGTGATGGTATCACAGTGTCCTGCCATGGCTTCGTCGAACGAGTTGTCCACGACTTCCCAAATCATGTGGTGGAGACCACGTGGACCAGTCGATCCGATATACATCCCAGGACGTTTGCGGACGGCTTCGAGTCCTTCGAGAACTGTGATTTGATTGGCACTGTATTCACCACTTGTTTTGGTGGATGGTTTTTTTGTGGAGGAAGAATCCTTTTTTGATTCTATGTTTTTCTTTTCTGGCATACATTGAAATAGAGAATATCGAATATAGAATGTACACATTTTATCATTTTTGACAGAAGAAAGCAAGACGAGAGGTCACATGGGAGAGAGTCTTTCTAAACTCACTAAACATTGGTATACTTAGGTATATCCTATGTTTGGTAAAGAAAAAAAAGAAGATATTCTCAAACGCTACGAAGATCCGATTAGCGGTTTTTCGAGTCAAGATCTCAAAAGAGGCATTTGGTATGTGCAACATAGAGATCAAATCAAAAAAATAGGCATTGCTTGTTTTATCTTGTTTGATGTCCTTTTTTTTGGGTATGGCTTTTGGGGATGGACTTCTTATCTTCTTATAGATTATACCCATGATAGAGAAAATGATGTGGCACTTGTTGCTGGATTTCAAAATTATGCTCTGCAACATGTAAGATATGAGGCAACGCCGTTGCAGTTTGGGACACCAACTGTGTACAAAAGTGGTGATCAAAAATACGATCTGGTTATTGATGTTGATAATCCAAATAAGCGGTGGGTTGCTCGAGTACGATATCAATTTTCTTTCAATGGTGGTATGACTGAAGAAAAAGAATTGATCATCATGCCTGGTGCACACCAACTCTTGCCAATCCTTGGGGTCGATGCTTCCACACTTCCCTCTGGCATTCGATTTCAACCACTTTCTATCGACTGGCGGAGTATTGATCCACATCTTGTGTATGATGTTGCTGACTATATAGGGAAGCGAAATCAATTTATAGTAAACGATGTCACTTTTACGAGTGCAGGAGATGCTGATATTAGTGGGGATCGAGTCACGTTTACCGTCACCAATGCGTCCGTGTTCAACTATTGGTCTCCACAATTTTTTGCAGAGCTCAAAGATGGCCCAAAGCGCGAAGGTGTGGTCCTCATTACTCTCGATCAGAGCAACGCTGGGGATGTCATCCCTGTAGACATTCGATTATTTGGAGGAAATATGTTTGTCACAGATGTTACATTGTATCCTTTGTTCAACTTTTTTGACCAGCAAGAATTCATGAATTAATGTGTATGCTTGAGAGAACCCTACGGCTTGTCAGGGGGTATGACTGGACACTGCTCATTGTGGTTTTGTTACTCACCTTTGTTGGACTTGCCGCTATTTATAGTGTTGATTTGTCAAAAGGGGATACCCTTATTTTTTTCCCCGTACAGACCGTGGCTTTTTTGTTGGGTATTGTTGTTTTGGTGCTCGCTGCAAGTGTGCATAGTGTTTTTTATCAATCATTTTCTCGGATTGCCTATATAGGAGTGTTTTTATTACTTGCTGGTGTGTTGGTGTTTGGTATGACGATCCGTGGCACGACAGGGTGGTTTCGTATTGCTGGATTTTCTCTTCAGCCTGCAGAGCTTGCGAAAGTGTCTCTTATTTTATTTCTTTCATGGATTTTTTATCGTCATGGACGACAGTATTACAAATGGCAATTTGTGGCATCGACTATCCTCGTTGTGGGATTGTATGTCGGATTGATCATGTTGCAACCGGATCTCGGATCAGCCTTTATTTTGTTGTCTATTTGGTTTGGGATGCTTCTTTTTAGTAATACAAAAAAACGCTATATTGCTTTTTTGGTTGGGGTTGGAGTTGGGGCATTTCTTCTTGGATGGTTTTTCTTATTTGCTCCGTATCAAAAAGCGCGACTCATGACTTTTCTTGATCCATCACTGGATCCGCTTGGATCTGGGTACAATGTATCTCAATCGGTCATTGCTATTGGTGCAGGAAATGTGTTTGGACGAGGTCTTGGGTTTGGATCGCAGAGTCAGCTTCACTTTTTGCCTGAGGCACAGACAGATTTTATATTTGCAGTGATTGCAGAAGAACTTGGGTTTGTTGCTGTTGTTGGAGTATTTGTATTATATAGTTTGCTTATTTGGAGAATTTTGCTTCTCACGAGGCGTTGTCGGGATGATTTTTCTTCGTATGTGCTTCTCGGGATTGCGTTGCTCTTTTTTACACAAGTCGTCGTCAATATTGGGGCTGCAACGGGTGTGCTTCCTGTGACAGGAGTTACCTTGCCGTTTCTTAGTTATGGAGGTTCCTCGTTGGTTATCAATTTTTTTCTGATAGGGATCGCGTTGTCTGTGGCTCGGTCGCATACGTAGTACGTATGGCTTTGGAGGGCTGTACAACCTCTTGACGGTTCGGTATACTTATGTTATATTCTTTTCGCTTCGTATATGGGAAGAAAATCACAAGCACACGATGAGCAAAGGGATACTCAGTATAAGGGGCTCAAGCTCCTGAAGGATTGCCCTGTGTGCAAGACCGCCTTCCATACTACCGACATACGTGTCGTCGATACGTATGATAATGTGCACCTCTTGCACCTTACGTGCAGTCAGTGTGCCCATGCACTTTTGTCGCTTTTTGCAGTATCGCAGATCGGCATGAGCTCTGTCGGAATGGCGACTGATCTTTCTGCACTTGATGCTGAGCGTGTGCTCGACACTGAGCCGATTGACGAAGATGAAGTATTGTCATTTCATGCGTTTCTTTCAAAGCAAACGTATGCGGACAGTCCAATAGAACATTTATTTGTAACTCAATGAGTGAGTACGTATGACATTTGAAATTTTAGTACAAAAACGTGATGCAGGGCATGCAGACATCGTTCGTGAAGAAGGAAGTCTCCCTGGTATTGTATATGGTGCTGGTATGACACCAATTCCTGTACGTGTAGATGCACATACTTTTGATAAATTGTATGCCGATGCAGGAGAATCGAGTCTTATCGATCTCACTGTCGACGGAAATGCCCCAACAAAGGTGTTGATCCAAGATGTACAATATGATTCTATCAAGGATAGATTTATGCATGTCGATTTTCGACAGATCAACATGAACATAGAAATGCACACGACGATTGAACTTATCTTTATTGGAGAATCGACGGCGGTTAAAGCTCTTGGTGGAACACTCCTTGAACAGCGAGACACGGTAGAAGTAAAATGTTTGCCAAAAGATCTCGTGAGCCATATTGATGTGGATGTCTCTACACTCGTAACCTTTGACGATGCTATTCATATTAAAGATTTGGTTGTTCCTCCTGGCATTACCATTGTCGAGGATGCTGATGATCTCGTGGCAAAAGTATCCGCACCACTTTCTGAAGATCAGCTCAAAGCAATGGAAGAAAGCCAAGTGGGTGATGTCGCTGCTGTTGCTGCTGTGGATGAAAAGAAAAAGGAAGAAGATGCTGCTACCGCTGCTGCGGCTGAAAAGACGACAGAAAAGAAAGCCTAACTACATGACGAATAAAAAAGATCCACGTATGTGGGTCTTTTTTCTTCCTTTAGTTTTTGGTATGATTGTCTTACTATGAAATATATAATCACGTGGTTTCAACAAACCAAGAGACTCGATATCGTTGCTGGTGTATGTTTCCTGTTGGGTATCGGGATCCTTCTGAGTATTTTTTTTCTTTCTCCAAAGGCATCTTCACAAGAAGCACAAACCGTTGCTGTGGATACACCGGCTTTGCCACAAGACCCAACGCCATGTACATACACACGAACCATTGATGGTGTGTGCGTTGCTTCTATAGCAGAAGAAAATCCAGGGTTGATAGGGATCATGATAGAAAATCATTATGATGCCCGTCCTCTTTCTGGATTGGTTCGCGCGTCGGTCGTGTATGAAGCTCCTGTAGAAGCAAATTTCAGTCGATTTCTTGCTATTTTTCCTGAGGATGTTGATGTCAAAAAGGTTGGGCCTGTCAGAAGTGCCCGCCCGTATTATCTAGATTGGCTGAGTGAATACCCTGGCATCATGTATATGCATGTGGGAGGTTCACCTGAGGCACTTGCTGATATTGCTTCTTACGGTATTTTTGACATGAATGAATTTTATCATGGGTGGTATTATTGGCGTGATACTGCACGGCTTGCTCCTCACAATGCCTATACCTCACAAGCGTTGTGGAGTGCAGCACTCAAAGATTATCGTGAAAAACATAGTACTGAGACGAATACCCCCGTACGATCATGGAAATTTCGAGCATGGGATACGTGTGACGTTCAGTGTATTCATGAGATTACGACGACGTTTGCCGGAAAGACGTATCAGGC
This sequence comes from Candidatus Magasanikbacteria bacterium CG_4_10_14_0_2_um_filter_41_10, assembly GCA_002792995.1. Taxonomy (GTDB): domain Bacteria; phylum Patescibacteriota; class Patescibacteriia; order Magasanikbacterales; family UBA922; genus UBA12086. The sequence continues at coordinate 13,151 of PFPJ01000067.1, forward strand.
AACCTGGCGATATAATACATCCACCGAACAGTATGAACGATTTGAGTTTGGGGATCCTGTCGTCGATCCTCAGACACATGAACATATCACGACTGACACACTTATCGTGCAATACGTCGATACGACAGTTACCGATGCTGTAGGCAGACTGGCTATGGATACGCTTGGAAAAGGGGAAGCAATTGTGTTTCGCAATGGGTTTAAAGTAGAAGGACAGTGGAGAAAAGAAACAAGGAAAGACAGAACAATATTTTATGATTTTGATGAAGAGGGACATGAGATTGAATTGAAGCCTGGGAAAATATGGATTGTGGTGATGAATAGAGATGATGGCGTTTCATTTGAATAACACAACACATCTATTAAAAAAATACTCGCTGATGGGCGAGTATTTTTTATAGTATGATTGTTACGACACGGTCTTTTCCAGAAAGATCTTTTTGTATGTGTATTGTTGCTTTTGGGAAGATGTGTGTGATCATCTTTGATATGGTGGCTGTCTGCGATGGATCGATTTCCAAAAAAACTGTAATTGGTAATTGGTAATTGGTAATGATTTTTTTCATTTGGCATAGCAGTTCTTCGTATAGTGCGAGTCCATTGTTGTCTGCGACGAGGGCTGCGTGTGGCTCGTGTTGTATAGAAGGTTCTTCATCAAATTGTGTTTGGGTGAGATACGGAAGATTTGCGGTGATAATCAGTTCAAATTGTTCTATTGTTCTATTGTTGTATTGTTGGCGGTGTACCCATGGTTCAAGCAAGTTGCCGTGAAGGTAGGTAATATCGATGGTATGTTTTTGGGCATTTTTTTTTGCGACGCGTAATGCCTTTCTGGAAATATCTGTTGCAAAAATTTTTAGCTGTTTTCTTTTGTCTGTGAGCGTCTGTGCGATAGCAATGGGAATACATCCTGATCCCGTTCCTATGTCAATGTAGGTAATTGGGCGATCGGGTGATTGGGTAATTTGTTCAAGAACTTGTTCAATCATCACTTCGGTGTCCGGTCTCGGGATGAGCGTGTGTGTATTTACAAAAAAGTCTAATCCAAAAAATTCTTTGTGACCCGTCAGATAGGCGAGTGGGATTTCACGCTTTCTTTTTTGTACGAGTTTTTCAAATTTCCAGATGTCGATTTTTCCAATCTTTTCATCTCCGTGTGCAATCAAAAACGCACGTGGTTGCTTTAGCACGTGGGCGAGAAGAAGTTGCGCATCGAGACGATCGATTTTTTTCGAAGCTTTTTCAATGAGTTGTGAAATTGAAGAAGAATGGAACACGGATTGCATGGATTACACCAATAAGAACAAACACATATTATTTTTTATGCTCCGTCCATTTCTGCGTAGTCTGCGGCCGTTAGTTTTTCTATAATGTCATCCAAATCACCATCAAGAATCGTAGGAATATTGTTCCAACTTTCTTTGATACGGTGATCTGTGATGCGGTCTTGTGGGTAGTTGTACGTACGAATTTTTTCACTTCGGTCTCCTGTTCCTATCTGGTTATTCCGTTGTTCATCTTCTACTGCTTTTCGTTTTGCCTCCTCTGCCTCATAGATACGAGCGAGGAGAACTTTCATGGCGCTGGCACGATTTTTTATTTGTGATTTTTCATCCTGACATTGGGCCACAATCCCTGTTGGGATATGGGTCATACGAACGGCAGAGTATGTGGTATTGACGCTCTGTCCACCGTTGCCTCCTGCACAGTAGGTATCTACGCGGATGTCTGCAGGATTGATATGAATATCTTTTTCTTCTACTTCTGGGAGGACCGCGACACTGGCAGTGGAAGTATGAATACGTCCTTGCTTTTCTGTTTCTGGGACGCGCTGGACACGGTGAACGCCCATTTCATATTTCAAGTGGTGATAGACATTTGTTCCTTTTATGGTCACTACCACTTCTTTGTATCCGCCATGTTCTGTTCTACTTTCATCAAGGAGTTCTACTTTCCATTTGTTTCGTTCTGCATATCGGGTGTACATGCGGAGTAAATCTGCTGCAAACTGTGCAGCCTCATCCCCACCTGCGCCTGCGCGTATTTCCACAATGACATTTTTTTTGTCCATCGGGTCTATTGGTCGTGTGAGTTTTGTCAGTTCTTCTTCCAGTTTGGTTTGCGTTTCTTTGAGAGTT
>PFPJ01000067.1:15302-19140 GCA_002792995.1 Candidatus Magasanikbacteria bacterium CG_4_10_14_0_2_um_filter_41_10
GGCCATATTTTTCATCTCCTCGTCTTGTTCCGCAAGAATCATTGATTCTGTTTCAGGAATTTGCGCTTCTACGTGGCCAAGGGATGTGATGATGTGTACGGTTTCTTTGATTTCACTATACCGTTGAGATACCTCAGCCAGTTTTTCCGTATTGCTAAGAACAGCGGTATCTTGAAGTTGCTGTTCGAGAGAAGAAAATTCTGTCTGGAGATCAAGGTATTTTTGTTTCATACGGGAGAGTAATTTGTCATTCGTATTTGGTAATTGTTGGTAGGGATAGGATACGTTATTTTTCTATATAAAAACAGACCGAAGAATGGTCTGTTTTTTGAGATGAAGAGCTATTTTTCTGTTGCGTCGTTTGCTGGTACTTCTGCTACCGGTGCTTCCACTGGAGTTTCTACTACCTCTGGAGTTTCGACAGGAGCTTCAACAACTGGCTTTTCTTTTTTTGCAGGAGCGTTCTTTTTTTCTTCTTGTTTGTTTGCTGCTACTTTTGCTTCACGTTTTGCTTTCTTTCCTTTTCGTGTCTTTGCGGCTGCTTCGACGCGATCCATTTTTTCTTTGAACTTGTCAACGCGTCCTGCTGTATCGACAAATCGTTCTTCTCCTGTGAAGAATGGATGTGATGCGCTAGAAATTTCAATATTGATGACGAAATGTGATACACCATCAATATCACGTGTTTCTTTTGAAGACAGTGTTGATCTGGTGATGAATTCTGCGCCACAAGAGGTATCAACAAATACCACTGGGTTCACTGTTGGGTGGATGTCTGATTTCATAGGAATATTCGAGAAATGATTGCTAAAATTGGAAATTTTTTGGACGAAATTTTGTGGCACGACTATATCATGTGGCATGGAATATGTCAAGGGGAGTCTCTCTGTTATACGAGAGAAAGAGACTTTTTGTATCGGTTTTTTTTGAAGATGTGAGGGTGTTTTCTTTGATATGATGTTGTGGCACTCATTCGTGCCGATAGTGACAGAACGTGCCGTTTTCTCCTGTGTACATTCAGTGGCTTGTCTCCATTGACAGAGAACCTCTCTCGTGATACGATTGGCGGGAACTATTGAAATTTTGACATTTTTTTCCTATACTATCTCTATATGCAAACACTACTCACTATAGCACAAATGATCCTGGGGATTGTCCTCATTATTGCTATTATGCTCCAACAAAAGGGAGCTGGGCTTGGATCTGCCTTTGGTGGAGGTGGTGGTATCGAATCTACTCGTAGAGGAAGTGATCTCATGCTCTTCCGTGCTACTATTGGTATTTCTATTACCTTCTTCATCATTTCTCTGGCGCTTGTTATCCTCTCATAGTCTCGCGTCTTCCACGCGTGGCGTGGTATTGTCCTCGTGTCCATGTGCATATTCCTTCTTTTTTGAAAAATTTTCAGCAAAGTCTCAAAAAACGAGTTGGGCGTTCTGATGGTGTGACTCCGTTAGTTTCTCATGACCATGATGTCAAACTCATCCAATCATTGCGAGGAAAAAAAACACCATCAGCCAAACAATGGGCGCGTCTTCCTGAATTGTTGAGTACGCGAGAAAAACGATTGTTTGGGTTTGCAGGAGTCGTCTTTTTTGCCTCACTCGTATGGTTTGGGTATGGTCTTCTCTTGTCACGTATGGCGATAGTGCCTGCCGTAGGTGGGAGGTATACAGAGGCCGTGGTAGGGTCTCCTCAGCGTATTAATCCGCTCTTTGCGTCGACCAATGATACGGATGTCGACATTACTCGTTTGGTGTATTCTGGGTTAATGAGACATGATGCATCTCAGCGATTGTTGCCAGATCTTGCGACGAAGTATGAGGTGAGCGATACCAAATTGGTGTATACCTTTCATCTTCGAGAAAATGCACTCTGGCATGATGGGCAACCTTTTACTGCTGACGATGTGTTATTTACTATGGATTCCATCCAGGATCCAGAGATCAATAGTCCGCTTTTGGTAAGTTTTCAGGGTGTTTTGGTAGAAAAAGTAGATGACTATACGGTTCGCTTTACATTATCAGAGCCATTCCCATCATTTCTTTCGAGTCTCACTGTAGGAATATTGCCAGAACACATTTGGTCAGATATTCCTGCGGATCAACTGCGTCTTTCTCAAAAAAACATTCAACCAATAGGGACTGGTCCATACAAATTTTTAAAATTGATCAAAGATGACAGTGGAAGAATCGTCCGATATGAGCTCACTCGTTTTGAAGATTGGTATAGGCAAGCACCGTATATACAAGAATTTATCTTTGCTTTTTATAGTACATACGATGGCCCTGGAGGCGCTATCCAGGATTTGAGAGAAAAAAAAGTAGATGGATTGCATTTTGTGCCTTACAATTTGCGTGGTCAAGTAACGCGGAAACATCTTGTTCTCTATACATTGCAGTTGCCACAGTATACGGCACTCATGTACAATCAGACACATACTCCTGTTCTCAAAACATTGGATGTGCGTACTGCATTGAGATGTGTGATTGATAAGGAACGCATTTTGAGAGAAACACTTGATAACGAAGGAAATGTTATTCATAGTCCTGTGTTGCCAGAATTTCCTGGCTATGACCCCGCACGAACAACAGAACGGTGTGATACTGCGACGGCGAATGAAAAGATAGATGCAGAATATAAACGATTGACCGGAGAAGACTACAAAAAGAAACTTGTTGAACAAGAAATCGCACGATACAAAGAATCTGTTCCTACTACAACGACGTCTACGGATGAAGGCGATACACAAAATGATCCCGATGCTGATATTCCTCATGAAGTTCGTCAGCAAATAGAAGAAAGTATCGATGCACAACTTGATCCTGCACAACCATTTTATCGTGTTGATGATGATGGAAATATCGTAACACTCACCATCGTGACGAGTGATACGACAGAATATAGCCAAGCGGCGCATCTGATTGCAGGGATGTGGCAGGAACTTGGAATTGTGGCAAACGTGTCGTTGGTGCCTGCCAAAGATATCGCAAAGCAAGTGCTCAAAGAACGACAGTATGATGTATTGCTCTATGGTATGATTGTCGGGGAAGACCCAGACCAATATCCATTTTGGCATTCTAGTCAGATAGATTTTCCTGGATTAAATTTGAGTAAGTACGTAAACAAAAAAGTGGATACCGTACTTGAAGATGCACGAGAGACAACGGATGAAGAAGAACGTATTGCAAAATATAAAGAGTTTCAGGATCTCCTGTTGGCAGATGTTCCTGGAGTGTTTCTCTATATCCCTACATATACGTATGCGTTGACAGATATGGTACAGGGCTTCAACGTGATTCGTATATCTCATCCATCGGATAGATTTAACGGCATTGAATCGTGGTATATCAAGACAAAAAAAGTTTGGAATGCACGACAGGCTTCTTGACACAACCAAAAAAACGTGGTAAAGTGAGGTACTTTTCTCTTCCTGTTTCCACAATTGAAAGACGCCGGGATGGCGGAATTGGTAGACGCGCATGCTTCAGGTGCATGTAGGATTTTATCCTGTGGGAGTTCGAGTCTCCCTTTCGGCACAAATATATACACATTTTTCTTCATGGCATCAAGCCGTCGTCGTATGTGTATGTCCTTTTATATAGACGTCTCAAGTTTTGTATTGAGCTCGTCACATTTATTTATGTATGACACCAACACAACCACGGTCTCCACAGACCAGCCCACGTTCACATGCTCGGAAGACTTCCGGATATAGCGCCAACAAAAACACACATATGAATACACAAACACCACGCACGAACACGCAACAATCTCGACCACCCTCTCGTTCAGTCGGAAGAAATTCAGGGAAGACCGTCCTGTCAGAAAAAAAAGT
>PFPJ01000080.1 GCA_002792995.1 Candidatus Magasanikbacteria bacterium CG_4_10_14_0_2_um_filter_41_10
CGGACACTTTTTTATGATTGTTCATAGTTTTTACTTGTTTTTTATCTACACTATGCCATATTTTCCACTTTTTAGCCTCCCGTTTTGTCCATTAAGTCTTTAAATAAAAAAAATGACCTGTTGAAGAAAGGTCATTTTTTTCTCCCTCAATATGTCATTGTCGATTTAGAATAACATACAGAGGGATCGGGTGTGAGAGCACGCGATCCTGTGTCATGTGCCAAGCGTGTCACTCCACGATGACTGAAGAGCCGAATGAGCAGTAGATGGGCCCGTAGGACTTTTGCAGAGTGAACCCAGTGTTCGTCTGCTGGATCTTCGAGACATACTCGTGGAATGCCGGTTGACACTTGGCGATGCACGTTCCTGTCGCATCCTCGTAGAGCTCGAGGTTGCAGTGATTGGCTTCGCCACGAGCGAGGAGTTCTGCAGAAGCACATGCTACTGCGGCTCCATTGTGACTGGACAGCCACGGGTACTCCATGCAGCCATCTGCTGTGGTCGTGGTGTCCGTCATCTGCAACGTGTCGGCGTAGTAGTCGTCCGGCTTGAGCGGCTGACTGTCGGACGTGTAGGCGTCCTGCGGGGTCACTGTCGGCGAAGTGGTGGGGGATCCCATGTCGCAAGCGACACAGAAGAAGGCCGCCAGGATGGCGGCGACGGTTCGCTGCATAGTCATGGCGGTCGCGCTCCTTGTTCCGACTGAGTCGGAACGGTAAAAGGGTTGGGTCAGGACAGATGGTGACGCGACAGGTCATCATTTCTCAGAACCCAATCCTTCGGTAGGAGGATACCACTATGTGCTTCTCACACCGTAGGTGTATCAATTCTCTTTGTAGATGTAGAAAAGATACAGTTGAAAAAGAACGGGAAGAATATATTCCAATAAGAAATACATTCCTCCACTATGAAGCGTAGCACAAAAAGTGCCTTTTGTCAATATGTCAAGGGATCTTTGTGGATAAGTGGGTGAGTATTGTATCAGCTGGATACACGTGATTTCAAAGGGGAAATCTGTCCCCATTTCCCTCTACGGAACCAAAAATTTATGGTATACTCTTTCTATATTTATCCTGTCCCATGCTTGCACGGATAAAAGACTACAATCAAATATTTTTTCGTACACTATTGAAACTTTTTCCGAAAGGACGAAAGAAGTTTTTTGTATTGCCGGTAATCGCGGTCATCGCAATCATGGGGATTCTTGGTGTTGCGACGCCTGCTCGTGCGATTCTTTCTGAGGGGCTCAATGTCCTCTTCGTCGGGTTTAGCTGGATCATGTTTACCTTGGCACGATTGTGTATCGGTATCACTATTTTTGCGCTCAAGTTTTTTATCGAGATAGCATCGTACAACAATTTTATTGATACACCCACGGTGAAGATAGGGTGGTTTTTGGTGCGAGATGTGGCAAACATGTTTTTTGTGATTGTGCTCCTTGTGATTGCATTTGGGACTATTCTCGGACTCGAACAATACGAATGGAAAAAGACATTGGGCAAGCTTATCTTTGCAGCGATTTTTATCAATTTTTCAAACATGATTGCGCAGTTGATTATCGACGTTGCGCATGTGTTCACGATTACATTTGTCAACGCTATTTCAGCTACTGCTGGAGGAAATATTATTAGGTTGTTCAATATTGATGCTGTGTATAAAATTACAGGCGCAGATAAGTTGGAAGCATTTGCCAGTGATCTCAAAGTTGAAGCCTTTGCTGCATCTGTGGCAGCATTTTTGCTGGCGCTTATTATGATGGTCACGATGGGTGCGTTTGCGATTGTCATGGCAGCCCGAATGGTGATTCTTTGGGTCCTCATCATCTTGTCTCCACTCGCATATATTTTTCAAGTGATTCCACAAACGCAAAAATATGCACAAGAGTGGTGGAGCGAATTTATGAATCACGTCATCGTAGCACCTATCATGGTGTTTTTCCTGTGGCTTGCATTTGCCACACTCAATACCTCTATTCCTCAGTTGGATTTTTCGAGTGGAGCCAGTGAGGCTACTGCTGTGATTGAAAATGGGGCAACAGTAAAAGATTCTCAACGGAAGCTGTCTATTTCTGATGCCACGACATGGGAAAATCTTGCGAGTTTCATTATTGCGACAGTTTTTTTGCTTATTGGATTGAAGACGGTTCGAAATCTCGGTGTGGTTGCTGGTGGTATGGTGTCGAGTGCGACAGGTTTTGCAAAAAATGTTGCCACGATTGCGACAGGAGTTGCCTTTGGGCGAGGAGCATTCAATGTTGGGAAGTCAGCCGCTATGAAACCGTTTAGTTTGGCAAAACAAGGGGCTGGTGCGGCTATACGAAAAATGCCAATTATTGGTACTGACAAAATTAAGCGAGGCTTAAAAAATCAGTGGGAAGGAGCGAAAGCTTGGGCGTTTAATACAGGGTATACTGCAAAAGTTGAAGAATATACAGATGAAGAAACAGGAGAGACAAGAAAAAGATTCGCAAGAGATGAAAATAATAAAATTATAATGGAACAACATGACCGAGGTCTCGCTCAACGTTTTGTTCATTTTTTTGTACAGAAAGATATTGCTGCTGAAAAAAAATTGGAAAAAACAACCAACTTTGCAAGCAATAGAAAAGAATTATTGGATAAGCGTACGACAGGTATTCCAAAGTATTGGTTGATGAAGGATTATGAAAAAGGTATCGATGCTCTTGATCGGGTGGAGCAAGGTATGCTGGAGGGCGAAAAAAAACGATCAGGTGCGAAGACCGGACAATTCAAACTAGAAGGGGAAGAGGCAGTTTTGCATAGTTATCGTTACAAAGATGGTGAATTGAGAGATGGAAAAAAAGATAAAACCGTTGCCCAACAAATTGCCAAAAATAAACTGAATGAGACACGAGCTCAAACAATGATTGAGTCTGAACAAAACGCAGAATTGAAGGCACAATATGAAAAAAATCCAGATTTGGTAGCGTGGATCAACGCAGCCGAAATGATGTCAAAGGGGGCACAGGATGCAATTAAGGAAATTAAAAATCTTGATTTGCAAGCAAAGTTTAAAGATGCGGGAGATGTACTCAAAAAACTGATTGCCGATGGTGGATTGAAGTCAGCAGAAGAAGTCAAGAAAAAGATATCAGAGGCCTTTAAAAAGGGATCTACACTTTCAAAAGATGGTATAAAAAATGCATATATAGCATCGCTTGCACAGGCACAAACTGCCCAAGTGTCTGAAGAAAGTAAAACTACCCGAGAACGACAGGCGAGTGATGCTGCGCATGATGCCTTTGTCCATATGCCACGATATGGTACAACGAGTGCATCTTCTGTTCTATCTGATCTTGCGGAAGTGAAATTGAAGCAAAATTATTCGGGCCTCGATCGTGCCGCTGCCATGCAGCAAGCGACAAGTGTGTTGATGAAATTGCGAGCTGAAAAAAAAGGGCTAAAAGACGGAGAAGAATTGGATATTGACAAACAAGTAGAGATGTATGCGGCGAGTGCGTATCTTCAAAGCGAAGCTTGGAATGACGATCAAGCGGGCCATATTTATGATAAATTTGAAGGTGTACAACAAAAAATGATTGATGGAAAGAAATTGGATGATGATGACAAAGCTGTGCTGAGTTTTGCAGAAGATGCGGCAAAACTTGGATGGATTCAATCAGAAGAAGGAGAGGACGTATTGAATGGTGATGGGACCCTCAACGAGGCCAATTTCAAAAAAGCTGATTTGAAAAAATCAAAGAAGTATGGACGTTCGAAAGCTGCTGACATGCAAAATCTCGCCATTACTGGAGGAGATTTGGAATTGTTACGTGCGAACAAGGTTATTGTTGATGAGATGGAAAAAAATAAAGTAGCACTAGGCGCTAAAACTGAAGGTGCGATAAAAGAAAAAAAAGAAGCATTGAGAAATTCGGATGTTCAAGTAATAGAAAAACGTGGAGAAGCTGGACAAAAGGTTGCAAAAGAAGCTTTTGAGGAAGCTCGTACAAAGGCACTATCAGAAGGAAAAAGTAAAAAAGAGGCATTTAAAATTGCACAAGCACACGTTGACAGTACGGAAGTGCAAGAGCAGATTGAAGCCGCTGCAGAAGACGCAATGATGGGTATGGAGGAGGTTCAAAATGCCCTTATTGATGTTGCAGAAAAAATTGCCGATGAAGCTAAGAAGTCAGGGAAATTAGATTATTGGAAACTTGCAGACGAACTTCTCCCCAAGAAAGGTATCAAAGGTTTAGGAGGTGCAGAAGATATGAGAAAGCGTTACGAAGGACATGGTGATTTTATGCAACATGCGACCATTAATAATAAAAAATGGGCACTCGCAAATGGTCATTCACAACTCGGATATAACCAAAATTATGATGAATCACGGGGGGTGTATCGTCTACAGAGTGTCAGTGAGGCAAGCGAGAGTATGAATGCGGAGCGAGTAAAAATTGCAGCACGAAAATTGATCAATACAGATCAAAAACATAGTATGGGAGATTTGGATATAAACACTGGAATCATTGATGATTTTGAAGAA
>PFPJ01000010.1 GCA_002792995.1 Candidatus Magasanikbacteria bacterium CG_4_10_14_0_2_um_filter_41_10
ATGGATAGCCTTTCTGTGTACTGTTTTTTTGAGTTTTGGTGTAGTGCTGACATTTTTGGCAGTCGTCTCGCAGGGAGCAGTCGTTCATAGTACGGCATATTTGGTTCATCACAAGCGTGTGTCTGATACGCGCATATCTTGGCATGCGGGGATAACGGCGTTTTGGCGTGTCTTTACAATACATCTTCTCAAAAGGGTTTTTCTTCTTGTTGTCGGTCTGATGGTTGCACTTGTATCATGGCCAATATTATTTTCTCTTGGTGGGTCACCAGTATTTTTTCTTCTTATTTTTTTACTTGCGGCTGGTATTTCACTCATCGTCTCAATCATGGCTGTGTATGCTGTCGGGTATATCGTTGTTGAAGAATATACATTTTTTCAGGCCATTGTTGCTGCGTGGCAGTTGTTTGCAGAACATTGGTTGGTGTCACTCGAGGTAGGGTGTGTTATTTTTGTCCTTGATATATTTATATCATTTTTCATGATAACACTTCTTTTTGTATCATTTATTCCGGCGTTTGTTGCTTACCTTTTGGCGTTGTTATTTTCAAGTTCTCTTCTCTTTACGTTGGGAATAGCGCTTTCTGCCATTGTCTTTTTGCTCTTTTTATTTACCGTTGCTTCTGTATTTTCTCTGTTTACGACTGCTACATGGACCTATCTCTTTATGCAAATGCATAAGACAGGACTCAAGAGTCATATCATGCATTGGCTCGGAAGATAATTTTTTGCTATTGCGTATAGTATGGGCGACCTTCCTTCTATTAATGATTTACTTGGTGATACACAGTCATCACACAAGAGTACTCGACCCGCACCAGCGGTTTCTCCAGAGGCCTCTTTGCATGTTGCCTCAGAAGCAACCGAAGAACAATTTGAAAAAAAAATGCAAAAAGTTGCCGTGAAGGAAAAAGAAACTGAAACACAGCGAAAAGCCGCAACGCTAGGATACCCTCATATTGATCTTTCTGCTTTTCCTATCAGTCATGAGGCATTGAAACAAATTTCACAGGAAGATGCGACTCGTTTGGGTGTGGTTTGTTTTTTTGTCAATCAAGAAGAAATTCGTTTGGGTGCATTGGATCCTACTACCGAAGAAATGCATACCTTTTTGAAAAATATGGAGACACGAACGTACACAAAAGGGGTGTTGTATATGATATCTCCATCTAGTTTGTCTCGTGTTCTCGATTTGTACAAGACACTTCCTCACATAAAACCAATTTCAAAAAATGTAGAGATTGCGTCATCTGATCTTGAGAAGGTTCAGGCAGATATTAGAGATTTTCAAGGACTTCAAAAAAGTATTGAACAGGTAAACACCAGTGATCTTGTGACATTTCTTTTGGGAGCTGGACTCAAGCTGGAAGCATCTGATGTCCATGTGGAGCCTGAAGTAGAGAATGCAGTCATCCGTCTGCGTCTCGATGGGATGCTTCATGACGCTGCAACCATTTCAAAAGAGGCATACCATAAGTTGGTTTCTCGTATCAAATTGTTATCTTCTTTGAAATTAAATATTAGCAATAAACCACAAGATGGTCGTTTTAGCATCAATATGTCGAGCGGTGATGTGGATGTTCGTGTATCGTCGATGCCTACGGTGTATGGCGAAGGTATTGTGATGCGTCTTCTTGTACAAAATAGAGAAGGACTTACCCTCGATAGTTTGGGATTCCGTGGAGAAGCGTATCAATTGTTGATGTCAGAAATTTCTCGTCCAAATGGCATGATTATTACGACAGGACCAACGGGGAGTGGAAAAACTACGACGCTCTACGCTATCATGCAACTCCTCAACAAACCTGATGTAAAGGTTATTACTCTTGAAGATCCTGTGGAATACAAAATGCCAGGTATCAACCAGAGTCAGATTGATCATTCTCGGGATTATACGTTTGCAAAAGGTCTGAAATCTATTTTGCGTCAGGATCCTGATATCGCAATGGTAGGGGAAATCCGTGATCTCGAAACAGCTGATACCGCAATTCAGGCCGCTCTCACAGGACATCTTATTTTGTCTACACTTCACACCAATAGTGCGGCCGGGGCGATACCACGGTTTTTGGCAATGGGGGTCAAGCCTTTTCTGTTGGCTCCTGCATTAAATGCTGTCATCGGACAGCGTCTCGTTCGTCGATTGTCAGATACGGCAAAGGTGGAAACACTTCTTACTCCCGAGCAACAGACAAAAGTGGATGAAATTATTGCCTCTCTTCCTTCAAAAGTACAGGCACTCGTCAAAGAAAAAAAACAAAAATTTTATACAGCACCAGAATATACTGAATCTGGAGAATTGGGATACAAAGGACGTGTGGGTATCTATGAGATTTTTACGATGAATGATGACATAGAACAAAGTATTTTGTCTGATAAAATATCTGAGTATGATATCGAGCGTCTTGCTCGTGAACAAGGAATGCTTACGATGGCGCAAGATGGTGTCCTCAAGGCGCTGGATGGCATTACGTCCATTGAGGAAGTTTTTCGTGTTACAGAAAAGTAATTTTGTGGTATACTCTGTAAAGTTTTATATTGATATATGGTGGCACGACGTCAACAAACAACACAATCAAGTCAGTCTGTAGGGTTTTACAAATTTGTTGCGCTGACTTTTTTGGCGATTACTCTTATTTTGTTTGGGGTTATTGTGTTTATGTCTTCAAAACGTGCCGTTATCACTATTACGACACGTCCAGAGCCCGTCGACATTACGACCACGATAGGTGTCAATGCAGACAGTGGCAGAATGATTCCAGGAAACGTTGTGACGACGACGATGAGTGGTGCAAATACCTACCAACCGACCGGAAATAAAGAAGAGCCAGGCATTGCAGAAGGGAAAGTGACTATTAAGAATGAAACAGCGTTGGACCAGCCCCTCGTTGTAAATACACGGCTTTTGTCTCCTGATGGGGTGTTGTTTCGACTCAAGGAGCGTGTGTTGGTGCCAGCAAATGGAACCGTTGATGCAAATGTCTTTGCAGATGTTGAGGGAGTGACGGGTGACATCGGACCAAGCAAGTTTACCATTCCAGGACTGAATGAAATAAAGCAATCCGTGATTTATGCTACTAGCAATGTTCCTATGACAGGGGGAATAAAAAAAATAGGATCAGTGAGTCAGGCAGACATTGATAAAGCAAAGAAATTACTTTTGGAACAAATGAAAGCAGATGCAAAAACTACCTTGGGGAATGCTGTGGATAGTGAATTATCTATGTCAGTGTACGATGTCTCTGATCCTTCCTATTCCGTAGGAGCTGAGATTGGAGAAGAAGTTAGTGAATTTACGCTTTCTGCTACCATGACCGTAGTTGGTGTATTTTATGCGGAAGATGCTGTTACAAAACTTGCGAGTGATGTGCTCATGAGTCGTGCTATTGATGATGCTGAATATATAGAACCGAGTGATGCACCACCGGTGGTTACACTTGGTTCGTACGATATTGAACGAGGAGAAGCTGAATTGAATGTAACATATACAGGGCGCGCAACTATCAATCCAGAGAGCAAACAGCTTGCAAAGATCGCTTTTTATGGAAAGACCAAAGATGAAGTACGACGATATCTTTTGTCACTAGATCACGTCTATGGAGTAGACGTCCATCTTCGACCGGCATGGACTCAGACGATTCCACATGTGGCTGAGCATGTTGATATTGTGGTGAAGCAGGTGGAGTAGCGATGTCCTTGATTTCTGTTTAATAAAAAATCACATTGTGTGGTTTTTTTATTTGCTTGACAACTTTCCTGCGACTCAGTAAGATATGCATATACAGAGTATCCACCACGTATATTGGTAGGACCTGACAGAGAGAGGAAGCCTCGGCTGCAAGCTTCCTTCAGGAACACCCCAAACATGCACCAGGGATACGTTCATTCCGACAATTTTAATGAGTAAATCTCGGGTGGAACCGCCCATATGTTCAAAAACGTATGAGCCCCGGCAAATGTCCATATGGATGTTCTGCCGTTTTTTTTATTTACAAGAGCCTTAGAGTTTTAGAGTATTAGGTAATTAGTTCCCTAACTCTCTAATTCTCTAAAACTCTTAATACCTATCATATGAACAACAACTCCGAACACTTAGAACACCTCCGCCACAGCGCGGCACATCTTCTTGCGGGAGCAGTCCTGGAATTGTATCCAGACGCAAAATTAACTCTTGGTCCAGCCATTGAAAGTGGTTTTTATTATGATATAGATTTTGGTGATGTTACCTTGTCTGTAGAAGATTTACCAACAATCGAAAAGAAAATGAAAGATCTTGTGAATGATTGGAAGGAGTTTACACACAGAGAAGTCACGGCAGAAGAGGCAAAAGAACTATACAAGGACAATGAATATAAGCTTGAGATGATTCATGATATTGCAGAAAAGGGAGAGCAAATCACACTCTACACGTGCGGTAATTTTACTGATCTTTGTCGAGGAGGACATGTGGATGAACCACGAAAAGAATTGCGTGCGTTCAAACTCATGAGCGTTGCAGGTGCCTACTGGCGAGGTGATGAAAAAAATCCCATGCTTACACGTATTTATGGTGCAGCCTTTGAAACAAAAGAAGAATTGAAAGCGCATCTCGATATGCTCGAGGAAGCAAAAAAACGTGATCATCGAAAAATTGGAAAAGAACAGAAGATCTACTTTATCGATGACATGGTCGGCAAAGGACTGGTGATGTGGCTCCCCAATGGCGTCACTATTCGAGATGAAATAGAAACACTCGCACGAGAAAAAGAAGCTGCGGGTGGCTATCTCCGTGTGGTCACGCCACATATCGCAAAGCAAGAATTGTTTCTTACCTCCGGGCATCTTCCTTATTACGAGGAAGACATGTATCCAAAGATGGAGATGGATGATGGCACGTATTATATGAAAGCCATGAATTGTCCACATCACCATCGTATCTATCAGTACGAGCCACATAGTTATAGAGAGCTTCCACTTCGTTTTGCAGAATATGGGACAGTTTACCGAAATGAACTCTCAGGGACGCTCGCAGGACTGCTCCGAGTGCGTGGCATGGCAATGAATGATGCACATCTGTATTGTCGCAAGGATCAGATAAAGGAAGAATTCAAAGCCGTCATGCAACTGACAATGGATTACTTCAAGATTTTTGGATTGAATAATTATTGGTTTCGTCTGTCAAAATGGAGTCCAGATCATACGGAAAAATATATCAATGAGCCTGAAAACTGGAAGTATTCTGAACAAGTTCTCCGTGAAGTGCTAGAAGAAATGAAGGTAGAATTTGTCGAAGTAGATGATGAAGCCGCTTTTTATGGACCAAAGGTAGATGTGCAGGTGCGTTCTGTCATTGGTCGAGAAGAGACGATGTCTACGATTCAGCTCGATTTTCTAGCAAAAAGCAGATTTGGATTGTCGTATACAGATGAAGAAGGAAATGAAAATAACGACGTCTTTGTGATTCATCGCGCGCCGCTCTCTGTACATGAGCGTTTCCTCGCATTTCTCATCGAACATTATGCGGGCGTCTGGCCAGTATGGCTCTCTCCTGTCCAAGTACACATAGTACCAGTATCAGAAAAGCATGTAGATGGTGCACGGACAATGATTTCCGAATTCATTGCAGCCGGTATTCGTGTCAGCATAGACGATGCTGATGAAACCGTAGGAAAGAAAATCCGCAATGCGACAAAACAAAAGCATCCCTATATTCTTGTTGTGGGAGATAAAGAATTGTCTGGAGAAGATCTCATGATTCGTGTACGAGGGCAAGAAGAACAAGTGACGATGTCAAAGGAAGCATTTATAGAGAAAGTGAAGAAGGAAATTTTAGAGCGATCATCATAATGAATATAATAAAAAAACGCACGTCGGTATGACGTGCGTTTTTTTTATTACTTATTTTTTATTCCTAACATTCGTTTCCACCAAGGACCTTTTTGTTGTTTTCTTAGTTTTCTCTCGACACTTTTTTCATCAAATTTTGAATCTACTATTTCTTGGTCAACCCTTGCTTGTTCTTCTAGATCTGCCTGTCTATTGTATTTATCTATGGTAGCATCAATTTGTTTATCAGCAGTTTTGTCTCCTACTCTTTTTACGTTGTTATATTCATTTTGCCAGTGCGTTCCAGACATCTTTGAAAGTGAACCTGTATCTCCTCTTTGGAGGATACCCGTCACCGCATCGGCTGTATCGGTCATAGCTTCTCCTACAACTTCTACACCTTTTCTCAATTTACTTTGTGGCATAGCGCCTGTTTCTGTGGCGGTGTCATATTCTGAATCAGCTATTTTTTGACGTAGTTTTTGCAACTCAACTGCTTCTCGTGCTGCATTTTCAGTAGCAGCATCAGTATCTGTGATTTTTTCCAATTTTGCTGCTTTTTTTGCCCACTTGTCCTTTGGTCTTCTTTTTTGTTTTCCTTCTGTATCGTCCAATTCAATTGTTCTTCCTTTATATAGCGTATCTGTCACAGCATTTGCAACTCCAGTCAGGACATCGCCTGTTTTTTTGGCTGCCCTTTTTGCTTTACTTCTTGGTGGAAGAACCTCCGTGTCAGATGCTTCGTTATATCCAGCCTCTTCTATTTGTTCCTCCAAGGCTTCTTGTGCTTGTGTATCAACAGAAGCATTATCATGACGAGCAGCCCGGTCGGTCGTGCTATCCATAGCATCAGCCCTTTGGGCCCACTTGTCTTTTTTATGTGTTTGTACATTTGGATTGACATCTACTACTGTGTCTATAAGTCTTTGGAATCCAACAGCAAACACCTTTCCTGTTTTTTCATCCTGAAGAGGAAGTTGAGGGTCTGATGTATCTGATCCTTGCTTTACCAAATCTTCTCGTACGATACAGTTCATCTCTTTGCCTTTTTTTGTATGATATACAAGATGGATATTTCCATCTGTGTCTCTAGGAAGTTCAATATTTACTACACCATCACTCCATTGTAAATTTTTTGCTTGTTCATGTTCCGAGGTCTCATCTAACAACTCGGCTGTTGGAAATTTTCGGCTAGGCATGTTTCCTCCCTCAGGAAATTTTGACATATAACATCTATTAAACCTACATAATACATACTATACCGTATGCGTATTATTGGGTCAATTTTTATTCCCTTACTCTCTTGATATTTTCTTTTTTTTTGCTATAGTTTCGACCCGCTGATATAGTATTGGTAGGCATAGCTATTTTTCGAGATATGGATACAGAACATAAAAAATTACCAAAATTGATAGTGATCCTCGGACCAACCGCTGCTGGAAAAACATCCTGGGGACTCTCACTCGCCAAAAAATATAATGGCGAAATTATTTCGGCAGATTCGAGACAGATATACAAAAAAATGGACATAGGAACCGCGAAACCAAAGGGGGAATGGAAAAGAAATGGACTCCGACGTTCGTATATGATAGATGACATTGCGCATCATATTATCGATATTGTCGATCCTGGCAAACGCTTCAATGTTGCAGAATTTCGAGACAAAGCTGTGAAATATGTAAAATTGATCCGTAAAGGTGGACGAGTTCCTTTTGTAATAGGTGGTACCGGTTTGTATATTTCATCCCTCGTGGACAATTTGCATATTCCACGCATCGGTCCAAATAAAAAACTCCGACAGAGTCTCGAAGAAAAATCGATGGAAGAGTTGCATGCTCTATTTGAACGGATGGATCCTGAGGGAGCAAAAACTATTGATAAATATAATAAGCGTCGTCTTCTTCGTGCACTTGAGGTGTGTATTCTTTCTGGTGAACCTTTTTCTATTCAGAAAAAAAAGGGGGAGCCATTGTTTAACGTGCTCCAAATAGGTATCACTGTCCCGAGAGAAGAACTTTATGCGCGTATTGATACACGAGTGGATGATATGATCAAACAAGGGTTGGTAAAAGAAGTAGAACAACTGCTCAAACAAAAATATTCATGGCAACTTCCGAGTATGAGTGGGGTAGGGTACAAACAGTTTCGTGGATATTTTGAAGAAGGAACCACTATTGATGCGTGTATTGCTCTTTTGAAACGAGATACTCGACGTTTTGCCAGACGACAACTTACGTGGTTCCGTCGTGATGATCGAATACAGTGGTGTTCAACTTTTGAAGAAGCAGAAACACTCGTAATTAATTTTCTTCGCGAGTAAAAAAGTGGTATAGTAGAGATCTATGCCAAGCAACCTTCCTTCACTCTTGGGACGAACGGGCATGAGCCATGCCTCTCCACAAATAAGTGCACACGCACAAAATTTTGCGACCACAAAACTCAATCAGCAAAAAGAGCGTGACGCAGCGAGTGTCTCCATGGGACGAGTGATCCAAAAAAAAGAATATGGTGAATCAGGCGGACCTTCAACGTCCATTGATCATATTATTCAAGGTATACCAGGCCATGGAGATGCCTATGCTGGATATACCGATGAAGAACGGGATGAAATTCGGACAAGATTACGATATCAGCATATCCGTAAGATGAATCAAGAAAAGCAAGAAGCCGCGCTTGCTGAAGCGCAGGCGTCTGCCAATCAACAAGACACTCTGCATATCAAGACTGGTACAACGCATAGTACTTCTGGATGGGGTGGTATGAAGAAGTCACTCAAAAAAGAGTTTAAAAAAGGAAAACATACAGACTACAAAAATTTGTCATCATCAGACAAGAAGCACCTCGAAGACATTATCAAAGAGCATAGTGTCCATGGATCTATCGGAGGAAGTCACTCGTACAGTACAAAAAAATCCATGGGGCAAGCCTCATGGAAAAAGTACAAAGAAGGACATATCACCAAAGAAGACTACAAAGATTTCAAACGCATTATTAGGAAGATGGATTGATTTGGTTTATCTTGAAAGATACGCATCCCATCCAGCTTTTCTATATGCTTTTGCAGTCTCTACAGGATTTTCTGCTTCATAGATACCTCGCCCTACAATAATTACATCGCTTCCTTTTTCACCAATTACATACGTAGGTGAATTGTATTGTTGTCCGAGTGGGTCGCCTATGTCTCGCATCTTTACTCCAGGAGTCATGTGGATCATCCCTGGATTGTCTGAAAGTTTTTGTTGCAAAATAAAACCTATCACAAAGTCTTTGTATGTTTCTGCAAGTTCAATTGTTTTTTTTGTATACTCGCCCGTCGCGAGTGATCCTTTTGAACTCATTTCGGCGAGAAGAAGAAGTCCTCTTCCTTTTGTCATCCCGACATCACGAAGTCCTTCTATGATACCTGGACCGGGCAACACATGTGCGTTTGTGATGTCTGCCCAATCGGCAATATGATAGATGCCATGTTGATATTGATGTTTGACGGTATTGCCAATGTCGGCAAATTTTCTGTCTTCAAAGAGAAGAAAATTGTGTTTTTCTGACAATCGTTGCAATTCGATAATGACAGTGTTATCAAAATCTTCGACAATATCAATGTGTGTTTTGAAAATACAAATTTCAGGACCAATTGTATCGGCAAGGGTCAATAATTCATCTTTTGTGAGTACGTCTGCAGATACACACAAATTTGTTTGCTTTTCATCCATGAGATGAAATAGCCTTTTAGCTATTGTATTTGTTGTATATGTCGCACGATCAGTATACGAATGCATAGTGTTATGTTTTTGAAGCTAAAAATGCTTTGCCGTGACCAATTGTGGTATTTATTGGAACACCTTGTGTACAGAGTAGACATTCATTTTCGGTATAGATTGGGATGTCTATCGAAGCAAGAGGAGTAAAGGGGACACCAAAGGTGTCTGGCGTAACCAGTGGATTTTTATTGACCATGACAGACGTGGCGATAACATTGCCACCATATTTTTTGACGGCATCTATAACTTTTTGTAATGATCCACCGGTAGATGTGAGATCTTCCACCACGAGGACATTTTTTCCTGCCACGAGCTTGTCATAGCCACGTGTTAGTGTGAGTGTATCGTCTTTTTTTTCTGCATAAATACTTAGGATTTCTTTTTCCATGAGACGAGACAGGTGATGGGCGGTCCATTGAGACAAGATAATACCACCGAGTGCAGGCCCAGCGACGATATCGATAGGAAGGTGAGCATGTTTTTGGGCAAAAATTGCCCCAATTTCACTTACAACAGCTGTATGGGGGTAGAGGGCATCTTTATTGATATACGTGTCAAAATGGGCCCCAGAAGTCCCTACAAAGTGGCTGTGGTCGAGGACTGCTCCAACTTTTCGAAGTGTATCGAGTATATCTTGCATATATTATGTATTGTGCCTGTCATGCCACCGCATGGCAAGATAGGGATCCCACATCATGCCCGTGGCACTCATGGCAATATCTG
The DNA here is from genome assembly GCA_002792995.1 of Candidatus Magasanikbacteria bacterium CG_4_10_14_0_2_um_filter_41_10. Classification (GTDB taxonomy): domain Bacteria; phylum Patescibacteriota; class Patescibacteriia; order Magasanikbacterales; family UBA922; genus UBA12086. The sequence continues at coordinate 10,284 of PFPJ01000010.1, forward strand.
CTCCTGTTGAAAGATAGTCACCAAAATGTTCTGGCTTCACGACACCCCCAACACCAAGAAGTGTCAATCCAAGGTTTTCTTCATCAATGATGTGTCGAGCATGTTGGACAAATTCAAGACCATACGTGCGAATTGGACCACCGCAGATACCACTTGTTTCTCTCCCTGGACCGAGCGCTGGTTGTCCTTGTGCATTGACTACTTGTCTGCCTACTGTATTGATACCACAGACACCACGGGCACCAGCTTTTGCGATAGCGGTGAGAACATTTTTTAGTTTTTCTTGATCTTCCAGATACCCCATTTTTATAATAAGGGGGACATCACCAATTTCTTTTACAATACGCGAGGCTATGTTTTTGGCGGCCTCTGGATTCATGTACAAACTTCCTTCTGTATGTTTCCCAACATTCGGACAAGAAAAATTTGCTGTGATGACATCTGCGCCTGCTTCTTTTGCAAGCGCAGCTGTTTTTGCAAAATCTTCGACAAAGTTTTCGCCTGGACGTTGTGTCCCAACGACCGAAACATTAAGCACCTGCCCATCTGCAAGAGACGCTTTTGCATTTGCAATATCTTCGAGAAGATAGGTAGGGTCATAACAGCCCATACCAAACGAATTTGTGACGGCGAGATGTTCCATGTCGTGTGGTTGCACCAGTGTTTGTCTTACGTGCTTCGCATCATGAGGAAGTGGTCCCTCGACATCAATATAGATCATGTTTGGGATCGGATGTGTGTCATGTGCAGCACTTCGGATTGTTTTGTAGGTGAGGACATCAAATCCAAGTTTTGCAGCAAGAGCGATATACTTACTGTTCAAGAGTGGGCCCGCTGGAACACCGAGTGGACTCATGACGTTGTGACCCAAAAAATCAATCCATTTTTCTTTTGAGGGAATGATCCGTTCTGGAAATTGACCATCAAAAAATGGTCCTTCTTCGGCATTTTCTGTATACGATTTTGTAATGTCGTAGATTGGAGGGTGCACTCCAAACCACTCTGGAATATGTGATGACATGTGTTTTGAGTTATTGATGTTTTGCTTGTTTTATTTCTTCAGCAGTATGTATGGCGACATCTACATCTGTTACCACCGGAACATTCATTTTTACGGCCAATTCTCTGATTTTTTGTCCGTCTGTTTTTACCCCATTATTGTCATGTGGTGATGGAATGTTAATAACGAGATCAAAGCGTCGTTCTCGGAGAAGTGCTTCTATATTTGGTCGATGCCCTGAAGAAATTTTGTATACCAAATGATTTGGAATACTCTGTTCATCCATAAATTGGCTTGTATGTTCTGTCGCATATAGGACACACCCAAGTTCTTTCAATGCTTTCATACTCTGCAATAATTTTTCTTTATTTTCTTGTCCCCCAACAGTAAAGAGGACATTCTTTTTTGTCTGTTTTGCCATTTTCATCTGGAGGGTGTGCAATTCAATAAAGCCTGGAGATGCATTTTGGTTGAACAAATCATTTTTGTTAAACGTTGCCAGTTTTTCATCAAACAGTGCATCTGGTGTTTTGAGGGCGACAACATCACAGTGTCCTTTGAATAACCGAAGAGTTACAGTGCCGTTTACTTTTTCGTTGAGTGTTTCAATAAATCCTGAGAGATCTTTCATAAGTGGTTCATACCACAGTCCAGCATAACACAGATACGCCCATTCTTGGTCCACTATTTCTTTGAATTTATTTTCTCGAAGCGTGCACACATATTTTTCCAAATTTTTGTGTGCTTTGATAATGGTAAAGGCTGCGGGTTGTTCATACAAACCTCGTACTTTCAATCCTACAATACGATCTTCTATATGATGAATAAATCCGACGCCATGTTTTCCTGCTACACTGTTGAGTTTGATAATAAGATCTGCCAGTTTCATCCTTTCGCCATTCAGTGCAACGGGAAGTCCTTTGATAAATTCAATATGTACCAGTTCTTCTTGGTCTGGGGCATCCTTTGGTAAGGTTGTGATCTCCAAAATATTTTCAAGTGGTGGCACAAGTTCTGGATTTTCTATTTCTCCTCCTTCGCTGGTGACACCCCACATGTTGTCGTCATGAGAATAGGGTTTCTTTTTCGAATGATTGACTGGGATGCCGTGTTTTTCTGCGTATTCTATTTCTTCATCTCTTCCCATACCCCATTCTCGCACCGGTGCGATGACTTTCATGTCAGGATTGAGTGTGACAATGGTTCCTTCGATACGCACTTGGTCGTTTCCTTTGCCCGTACATCCATGGGCAATAGTATCTGCTTTTTCTTGCTCAGCAATTTGCACGGCAATTTTTGCCAAGAGCGGTCGACCAATAGGAGTGGAAAGATGATATTCTCCTTGGTAACTCGCATTTGCTTTGATACCACGAGCAATATATTTTTCTGCAAATTCATCTTTTGCATCTACGATGATAGATTTGATAGCACCTAGGTCTAGTGCTTTTTGCTTGATGGCATCGAGGTCATCGGCAAGTTGTCCAATGTCTACACACACAGCAATCACTTCAGCTTTGTATGCGTCCTGAATCCACTTCAACATGACTGAGGTATCGAGTCCTCCTGAGTACAGAAGGACGACTTTTTTTACTTCGTCGATACTTTTTGGTTCGTAGCTGGCGATGTGTGTATATGAGGTTTGTTCATTCATACTTGAAAAAATAATAAGTAATACGTTGATAAGTAATAGGAATTATGTTCTCTCGAGTATCTTTCGTCCATTAACTGTACAAATATCTACCACAGCATCGAAATCATAAAATCGACAGGCTTCCATAAGCATCCGTGTTTCTACCCACATATCTGCATCGACAAACGGAAGATAAAAGTCACTAATATCGTCAACACCCAGTCCTACTAATACGCCATGTTCAAGCATCTCCGGAATATTTGCTATCGAATTGTGAACATTGGCTATTTTCGTATCATGTTGTGGCATACTGATCGCGGCCGAAGGACAGACGACGACAGCGATACCCAGATCTGCCATTTTTTTATAGATGGTTGTTCTGTACTCTTTTGGTTGAGCTGAAATGGAGATTGCATGCACAACAGTTACTCTTCCTTCATACCCATATTTTTGGGTGTAGTAGATCACTTTTTCGGTATCTCGTTCATAGGGATTATTTTCTTGATCGATATGTATATGGATTGGTTTGTTAAGATTTTTTGCTATAGAAAAAAGTGTATCAAAGCTTTTATTGTCATACGGTCTATCGAACGAAGGAAGCCCCCCTGCGATATCTGCTTTTTCGGTAATTGCCTCATACAATGCTATCGCATCGGGATCAAGCAGTCCTCCGAGTGGTTGCGTCGCTGTTATTAATCGAATGTGCTGTTTATATTTTTCTTGCATTTTTCTCGCTGCGTCTATTGCTTTATGGCCTGTTACATCATATGCATCTATAAAGCTTTGTGTCATACGAACACCTTGGCGATAAAATAGGCGGAGGGCTTCAGTAATCCTTTTTTCTACATCTTGCTGCGTATCATGTTGTTTTATGTTATCGCTCATGCGCCATTTTTGTTCCATCATAACCATGGATTCTGAAAGGTTTTCTTTTGTAATATAAAAAGATTTGTCTATGTGTGCATGACAATTTACAAATCCGCCCTTTTCTTTTATTGCGTCAAGCATTTGTGATTTGAGGTCCCAGGGGTCGTACATAGTTTAAAAAAAAAGACCACTCAATGGTTGAGTGGTCTGTTGTTTTCAGATTGTTGGTCTCCTTTGCATTGTGCCACAATTGCGGTGAATCTATACATACTTCACATACTCTATCATGGCTTTTGAATCATGACAAGTGGATTGTTTTTTATTGCTTGGAGAGTTTTTCTCGAAGTATTTTTTCGATTACTTCCGGATCCGCACTGCCTTCGGTTGCACGCATACACATTCCGATGAGAAATTTGATAACAGTATCTTTCCCAGATTTGAACTGGGCTACTTGGTCTGGATTGTCGACAAGAATGCGATCTACCACCTTACTAAGTTGTCCTTCATCGGATACTTGCCCCCATCCTTTTTCTTCCATGATGTGTGTTGGGTCTTTGTCTACGCCGAGACCAATCATAATAAGGAGAATTTTTTGTGCATTCGTCGCATTGACTCGACCTGTGTAAATAAGAGCAATCAATTCAGCAACATTTTCAGGAGTACATGTCACCTCAGTGATATTCATCTGTTTTTCATTCAGGACGCCAGCAAGTTTACTCGTCAGCCATCCGCTCGCAAGACGGGCAATTTGGTTTCTCTTTTGTTCTATGATGTCATCGCTTTCTCCCTTCACTTCTGGAAGTACATGAAGCCATTCAAAGAGTTCACTCATGGTGTGTTCTGTAAACTGTGCCCAGTGTTTATCTTCTGACAGAAATTTTGCATCAGCATAAGACAGCCCATATTCTTCGTGAAAGCGTGTTCTGGTCGCTTGTGGTAATTCAGGAAGAAACATGTCTCCGGCCAGTGTGAGTGGATGGAATGGAGGAATATCTGGATCTGGAAAATAGCGATAATCAGCTGCATTTTCTTTTACCCGTTGGAGGACGGTTTCCCCTTTGTCTTCATTCCATCCTCGCGTTTGCTGGATCCACGATTCTCCTTTTTCAAGCAGTGCTGTCTGCCGTGTTATTTCGTACAAAATACCTCGTTCGACCGCCTTGAATGAGTTCAAATTTTTCAATTCTACTTTGGCATTGAGTGTATAGTCTCCAAGAGGTTTTACCACCCCATCGACAATTTCAAATTTGCCTGCTTCTTGGACAGAAATATTTGCCTCGCATCGCATGTGCCCTTTTTCCATGTCTGCATCACTGACCTCAAGTGCTCGGAACAGTGTCCGCAATTCTTGGCAATAGAGTTTTGCTTCTTGTGCAGACATGAAATCTGGATCGGTAACAATCTCTACGAGTGGGGTGCCTGCCCGATTGAAATCGACAAGAGTGCTTCCCGTCGCATCGTGCAAAAGTTTTGCTGTATCTTCTTCAAGATGCGCGCGTGTAATACCAATGTTGGCAATGTCACGAATATTATCTTCGAGAATAAAATCAAGTCGGATGTTCCCATGTGCGGCAATAGGCTCATCGTACTGAGAAATTTGATAGCCTTTTGGAAGATCTGGGTAAAAGTAGTGTTTGCGATCAAATTTTGAGAGTTCTCGTATCGAACATCCGAGGGCCTTCCCGATTTTAACGGTCCATGCAATGGCTTGTTTATTTGGGACAGGAAGAGTCCCTGGTTGGGCAGTACATATTTCACAGATGTTTTTGTTTGGTTCCATTTCATCTGGATCATTTTTACACGAACAAAACATCTTCGAAGCAGTTTTCAGCTCGACGTGGACTTCCATTCCGATGATAGGGATGTATTCTGGCATACCAATATGACTAGATAACAATGCTTAGCTTATCAGGAGAAAGGGGATTTGAAAAGACCCTGCTTTGCGAGGTCTTTTTTTGTATCAATTATATATTTTGGTCGGGAGGAGATGGGGGTGTCGCTGTCATTTGTGGAACGGGCGACAACTGAGGGTTTTTCTTTAATTCAAAGTAGAGAACAACCATGGTAATCGTCGTAAGTGGGGTAAAGAGAGCCGTTGTAAAGGAGTCAATAAGTTGGGCCAAAAGCGACCATGTTGCATACAATGAAGATGTACGTGCTGTATGTTTGAGAATATATTCGAGTGGAATATCTACAATATTCGTTGCGATGACTGCCACAATTCCAAATACAAGTGTTGGAAAAAGAAGCCTCCATAATACTTTCCACCATCGTCCATCTACCAATGCTTTGCTCTCATTCATGCCTTCCATCACACCTGTATTATCAATTGTGACACTTGCATAAGAAAATGCAAACCACAGCATAAAGATAATACCAGGAATAACGAGAAGGATCATTCCTCCCAATATTGCCAAGGCCGTAAGAATCGTAACACCCATTGCTGGCCAAAAAACTTTTGTAGCATGTGTGAGCTCTGTCCATACGGATTCTGACATCTTTCCATTGTGTGCGTGTGAAATGACACGGATGAAAGCAATATTTGCCCAAAAACTAAGAGCACCAAAGAGTAATGCTATCACGAGAAAAAGAAGATACGATATACCAAGTCCTCCAAGCGTATGTTCTGGAAAAAAATTGGTCAATAAAAATTTTAAGATAACGATGAGCGCTCCTGGTACAAAGGTAAGTACCATGTATACAAAAAATCGTTTGAAATTGTTTTTGTAGAGGCTGAAACTTTCTACAATAATATCTGTGATACTCATGATCATAGAGCAAGAGTGTTGGTGAATAAATATATTATGACAACGTAGGTACAATCGTATTCCAGATTTTGGTGTGAATGGTATCTGGAGATAAGATATCGTTTTCTTCTACACATTCTATCAATATAAATTCTGGAAATTTTTTTGCGATGTCGAGATATGCTTGTTCTGCATGTCTCAGATGGTTCAGATCATCTTCGTGAATATCTCGTTTTTTTCCATCTGTGAGGTATGCACGCTCATCTTTTTTGTCGACGAGTCGTTGTGAGATTTCTGGTGTAACATGCAGAATAATGTTCGCATCCGGTTGTGGAATACCAAAAATAGTATACTCCAAATGGTAATTCCAATCAAAATATTTCTGTCGTTCTATGGGATCAGAAATTTTTCCGCCTTGATGTCCCATGTTTGATGCGACATATCTATTGGCTATCACAATTTTTCCCGCATTGAGCCAGCCTTCAATTTTTGCCTTTGCTGCATATCTGTCGACAGCATACAAAATTGACGCACGATATGGTCCTACTTCATCGGCTGTGCCAAATGTTCCATTCAAATAATCTTCGACAAGCGCAGCGCTCTTTTCGCCATACTGAGGAAAGCTAATTTGTTCGACATCGTGTCCTTCCTCTTTCAATTTTTTGACGAGCAATGCTGTCTGTATTGTTTTGCCAGAACCATCAGTGCCTTCGAGCATGATAAAAAGTCCGCGTTTGGAGTTCATAGAAAATTATAGAAAGATTAAAAAGAAATTCCTCCCCTATGAGGGGAGGTTAGGTGGGGTCTTTAGTAAGGTGAACATTCATATTTTTAGTGGACCCCCTCCAGCTCCCCCTGATAGGGGGAGAGATTTATTAACTTTTTCGTTCATATCGTACAAACGAAAACCCTTCATGATCTTCATGCCAAACTTCTTTCCAAACGTTCAGATCGATTTCTGGAAAATATGCATCACACGCATCGACGTCGCCATCAACGTGTGTGATCTCGAGGGCATCTGCGTATTCTATCATTTCTTTGAAGACACCTTCTCCACCAAAGCTAACAATCTCTTCTCCCTTGTGTGCATCGACTGCTTCTTGTATAGAAGAGAATCGCTCTACACCAGCGGGGAACTCATACGATTCATTCCGAGTAATAACGACATTTGTTCTGTCGGGGAGTGGGCGTCGGTGTAACGGAATTGATTCCCATGTATTTCGTCCCATGATCAATACTTTTTTTCGAGTAATTTCGCGCATTCGTTTCATGTCTTCTGGGATATGCCAAGGCAGATCGCCTTTGACGCCGATGCAATTATTTTTTGAAATGGCTGCTACTAATGTAATCATACTTATGTAGACTACAGCTTACGGACTACTGACGACAGGTGTTTTCCTTGTTGTCTGTAGTCCGTCGTCTGTTGTCAATTAAACAGCGATAGGAAATGAAATACGATCAAAACTTTCGTAGTTTTTCTTTTTCGTATCATTTGCTTCCCAGTCAAAGATGGATGTGAATTTTTCTGTTTCGATCGTGCAAAGGTTGTGTGTATTTGGATCTCTCGTGAGTTGTTCTTTTGCCCCTTCGATATGGTTGCTGTATATATGGACATCGCCGAGAAATCCTACTAAGGTTCCTTCTCTGTAGCCAGTTTCTTTTGCAAGCAGATGAAGAAGAAGTGCGTAGCTGGCGATATTGAAAGGAAGTCCAAGCATAACATCCACAGAACGCTGGTTCCAAAGAAGATTGAGTTTGCCATCGAGAATCGTGACTTGAAATGCCCAGTGACATGGTGGCAATGCCATGGTGTCGAGTTGTTGTGGATTCCATGCATTCACAATAAGACGCCGACTACTCGGATCTTTTTTGATCATCTCAACAAGATTTTTCAGCTGATCAACACCTTGATTTGTGTAGTC
>PFPJ01000012.1 GCA_002792995.1 Candidatus Magasanikbacteria bacterium CG_4_10_14_0_2_um_filter_41_10
AGCCCAATAAAAGAAGAATGTGTCTATGGCACCAACAGAGTCTACTATATGGTAGAAAGTTGCCCAAACTGCTTTAGCACCCTCTACAATATCAATGGCGACGTCATCTGCCACCCACACAATGACATTGCAAATGAATGCCCTAGCTACTTTGACAAAGATAATCATAGTGCGAATTGTAAGAGGATCTAGCTCGAGCATTTTCCCTTGACATTTAGAAAGGAATATGATACCTTCGGGTGTCGTTCTTTTTATATTCCATGACTTGCACAGAGATAATGAACCTTCGTTGTCTGTATGCAAGTCAAGGAACGATCCGTGACCTCTGCGCCTTCCTCGAGACTAGGAGAACAAGAACATGATGCCCCGCATCATCGCCGCGATCATCTTGATGTTCCTCATGTCCCCCCTCGCCAGCGCCAGCGCCCCCCAGCCGCCGGAGGTGCCGGGGACGCGCCTCATCTGCGTCGACAAGACGCCATCGCCGATCTGCCACATCTTCGGCGACAAAAAAGGGGGAGACTTTCACACGAAGCTCCGTCAGGCCGAGTCCCGTACGACCAGGTGGAGCTACGTGGATGGCTGCATCATCGGCAACGATGGCTACGGTCGCTACCGCCGAGACAACGAGACCTGCCTCGGGTACTGGACGAACAAGCAGCTCCCGCAGATGACCGAGACCGACCGCCTCAAGGCGCGCGTCCTGGAGCTGCAGATGGCGCTCGCCAGCGAGATGAGCATGGCGCAGACGCAGCACGACATCGACCACTGCTCGGAGGTAGCATCCCAAGCCCGCGATGCGGAGCACCGGGATGTCTTCTTCCAGACCTGCATGAAGGTGCAGCGAGAAGCACGACGGATGCGGCTCGTCAAGAAAGGCATCCTCCTGCCCGAGGTGCAGTAGTCCGATCGACCCGCGACCGACACCGCCGCCCCGCAACCATGCGGGGCGGCGGTGAAGTTCAAAAACTCCCCACATAACTCATGATGATTTCATATACAATGGAATTATCATGAGTGGGGAGTTTTTTTATCCCCAATCAAAAAATGGCTTCACAAAGCCATTTTTTGTATATTCCAACCCCTTTACCCCTTGACAAAACCCTCTTTTTGTGCTATAGTGATCCGTTGCTTTCCTGGCGATATCCCCTTCTATAGGGAATACAAAGCAACATCTTCATACCTCCGAGTTGCTATGGCTGGGTCATATAAGTTCATATATATGTGAATTTATATGACCCAGTCGCCCTAACCCGGGCGCAAACCAGGAGAGAACCTTGAAGACCAACCTGCTCGCCCTCATCATCTGCCTCAGCGCCATGATCCTCGCCCTCGGCACGGTCGCCCACGCCACGCCGCCGAAGAAGTCGATCCCCGCGGACCTCCTAGAGATCCAGCCGAGGGCCGACCTCGTCATCGCCCACCGCGCCAAGGTGGCGCGGCAGGAAAACGAGAGGCAGCCCGTCTGCCGCAGCCTCCGCTTCGACGGAGACGGAAGGACAACGATAGTCTTCGACTGCTCCACCTGGAGCAACTGGAGCAAGAAGGCCGGCCTCGACGTCAAGCGCATCATCACCGCCAAGTGAACAAGATCATCGCCAAGGGACTCACCTCCTAAGGCGGCAACACTCGGCGGGTAGGGCAGGGGGAAGCAGTACACTCCGTACAGCTTCCCCCTTGCCGACACCCCTTGACAAAACAACCAATTTCCGCTATTATTTTCCTCGTACTCTCAAGTACGTTTTTTTATTTTTACGTGGGACTTCTCCTTACAGAAGGTAGAAGGTTTGTACCACTAAGTTCAATCCGAATTTACTGATCTTTTCCGAATCTACAAATATCCGAATGCCTACCAATCTTTTTAGAAAGACATTCGGATATTTGTAGATTTGGACACTATTCGTAGATTAGGATTATATACACTATGTCAAAACGAATGACCGACCTCAAGACAAAAGTAGACAGCACAAAAGTCTACACACTCGATGAGGCTATCACACTCGTAAAAGCAACAAGCAACGTAAAGTTCGACGCATCTGTTGAATTTCATGCACGCCTTGGGATTGATCCAAAGAAAAGTGATCAGCTCATCCGCGCAACGGTTGTCCTTCCTCATGGAACTGGCAAAACAAAACGCATTGCAGCGTTTGTAGGACCAAACGATGAAAAAGCAGCAAAAGATGCTGGTGCAGATCTCGTGCTTGGTGAAGAAGAAATCAAAGCAATCAAAGATACAGGAAAAATCGACTTCGATATTGCAGTAGCAACACCAGAAATGATGCCAAAACTCGCTGTCGCAGCTCGTGTCCTCGGACCAAAAGGACTCATGCCAAACCCAAAGACAGATACGGTAGACAAAAATGTTGCAAAGATGATCGAAGCACTCAAAAAAGGAAAAGCAGCATTCAAAAATGATGATCAAGCAAATATTCATCAGCTCATCGGGAAAGTAAGTTTTGATAATGCAAAACTCAAAGAAAACATCGAAACCTTCCTCGAAGCACTCAAACGCGCAAAACCATCTGGATCAAAAGGAACCTACATCAAGACAGCATTCCTCACAAGCGCGATGGGACCAAGTATAAAAATTTCAGTAGAATAAGACACACATCGTTATCCCAAAAAAACGACCACAAGTGGTCGTTTTTTTTATGAAAATGAATACTTGCCCACCACCGCCAAACTTGCTACACTGCCTACAAAGTGAGTTTGTCATTTCGAATGAAATGAGAAATCCTTCCCTGCACAATCTTTCTAAAGATTTCTCCCTAGGGTCGAAATGACACCTTTCGAGAAGGCAACAGTTATATTTCTTTCATCATTTCCTAAACGTACGCCATATGACCCCACACACACGCCCAAATTGGGATGAATATTTCATGGAAATTGCAAAAGTGGTTGCCCTTCGCGCAACCTGTGACAGAGGGAGATCAGGCTGTGTGATTGTCAGAAATAAACAAATTCTTGTCACTGGCTATGTCGGTTCTGCTTCAGGCCTCCCCCACTGCGATGAAATAGGACACCAGATGAAAACGATGAAACACGAAGATGGCACAGAAACACACCATTGTGTTCGCACAGCGCACGCAGAACAAAACGCGATTGTCCAAGCTGCAAAAGTAGGAACCGCACTCGAAGGCTCAACACTCTATTGCAAGATGACACCCTGTCGCGTCTGCGCAAAAATTATTATCAATGCAGGGATCAAACATGTCATTTGTGAAAAACGCTATCACGCGGGGGAAGAAAGTGAAGAAATGTTTCGCATGACAGGTATCACGCTCAGCTTTGTAGATGAGGCAGTAGAAAAATATGACAACCAATAACAAACTTATTCTCGGCATTACCGGCAACATGGCCTCCGGGAAAACAACCATTACCGACTATATCAAAGAACACTATGGCGGGGTCTCTTTTCGTTTTTCTACTATGCTTCGTGATATCCTCACCCGTATTCACGTAGACGCAACTCGAGACAATTTACAACAGCTCTCCACATTTTTGCGTGCCACATTTGGAGAGGATCTCATGTCAAAAGTTATTGCTGAAGATGTAAAAGAAGCTACGGATGCGATCATCATTGTAGAAGGTGTTCGTCGCCCCAGCGATGTGGCCTATCTGAAAGCAATTCCAGGCTTTCATCTCATAGCAGTGACAGCAGATATCCGTACAAGATTCGATCGCATTACAAAACGGAGTGAAAACCCAGACGACCAGACAAAAACATTCGAAGTATTCGAAAAAGAACAAACGCAAGAAGCTGAAATAAAAATAGATGAGATTAGCCATGAGGCAGAAGTACTCATTGATAATAATGGAGATCTCGATACATTATATAAAAAAATTGATGAAATCATGACAACACTCACACACGTATGAATATTTATCTAAAAAAACTGGACCCAGAAGCAAAACTTCCTCAATACGCACACCCCGGTGATGTCGGTATGGACTTTTTTTCACTAGAAGCATATACACTCAAGCCAGGTGAACAACGTGTCTTCAAAACGGGTATCGCGATGGAATTCCCTATTGGATTTGCAGCTATTGTGAAAGACAAAGGAGGTATGGCAAATGCGGGAATTCATACGATGGGTGGCGTCTTTGATGCTGGATACAGGGGTGAATATCTTATTCAATTGATCAATCACAGTGATACTGTTTTTTCAGTAGAAAAAGGAAGAAAAATTGCACAGATTATTATCTTCCCTGTTGAGATTCCAACACTCGAAGAAGTGGAGGAACTTTCAGAAAGTGCGCGAGGTGAAGGAAGATACGGAAGTACGGGGAAATTTTAATTACATACTACATACACTATGACAATGTCTGGATACTCAG
>PFPJ01000078.1 GCA_002792995.1 Candidatus Magasanikbacteria bacterium CG_4_10_14_0_2_um_filter_41_10
TACAGTGTTCTGGCAAAATGTCCAAGGATTTTGCAGTAGCCAGATATACGTCTGGTGCAGGTTTCCCTCGTTTTTCGGAAAAGGCTGAATGCAGTGAATCAAATCCTCCAATACCAAGATGCTCTATGACTGCCTCAATCAATACCATGGGCGACGATGAGGCAATTGCTGTTTTCACGCCCATCTCTTGGGCTACACGAATAGCCGAAAGAGCGCCTGGCAATGCTTGACCAAGTGCTTTGGTTTTTTCTACCACAAGACGAATAAGTTCATTTGACGTTTCTTCTACAGACATACCTTTCCAGGGTGTTTGCTCGTATCGCAATGCGACAACTTCATCACACCGCATCCCCATGGTCTCTGCCATACGCTCACGCGTCATAGGGACGCCAAGACGAGTAAATAACTCAATACCAGCATCTTTCCATATTGGTTCGCTGTCGATAAGGACACCGTCCATGTCAAAAATAATTGCTCTTTGTTTCATACTTATTCTACCGTTACAGACTTTGCAAGATTTCTCGGTCGATCGACATCTCTGCCTAATGCTACAGCCGTGTAATATGCAAAAAGCTGTAATGGAATCGTATTCAAGAGTGGCTGAAGGAGCTCCATTGTATCTGGCACATAGATAATATCTTCTGCCAATTCTGTTGCTTGTTCATCTCCTTGTGTGGCAATCAATATAATCGGTGATTTGCGCGCTCGAATTTCTTCGATATTGCTACGCATCTTATCATACAGTTGGTCCTTCGTCATGATAGCCATCACAGGAAATGATGGGGAAAGAAGTGCGAGGGGCCCATGTTTCAATTCTCCACCCGGATATGCTTCGCTATGAATATACGTGATTTCTTTCAGCTTGATTGATCCTTCGAGTGCAACAGGATAATTTGCACCGCGTCCTATAAAAAAGAAATTTTCTGACTGGGCATATTTTTCTGCAATTCTTTTTATGTCATCTTTTTGTTCTAAAATCATTTGCATTTTTGATGGAATTTCCCTGAGTGTATGAAGCAATCGTTGTCCTGTCGCTGGACTGACACGTTTGAGTCTTCCGAATTCGAGCGCATAGAGAAGTAAAATAGCCACCATGTTGGTATATGCTTTTGTAGAAGCAACTGACAATTCAGCACCAGCATGAATGTAACTTCCTCCATCTGTTTCTCTCGCAATGGTTGACCCAACCACATTTACAATCCCGCGCACAAACGCACCTTTTCGTTTTGCTTCACGAACAGCTGCAAGCGTATCTGCCGTTTCTCCGGACTGAGAAATAGCAAAAACCAATGTATGTTCATCAATAATAGGATCTCTATATCGAAATTCACTTGCAACATCGACATCTACAGGTATTCCTGCCAAACGCTCTATTGCATATTTTCCTGCCATAGCCGCATAACTCGCAGTACCACATGCAATAAGAATGATACGATTCACACTCCGCATTTCATTAACAGTCATATTGAGTCCGCCAAGGTAAGCCGTTCCTTCTGCGAGATTATATCGTCCACGAATGGCATCTTGAAACACTTGTGGCTGATCAAAAATTTCCTTGAGCATAAAATGATCAAAGCCTTGCTTTTCGGCTTGTTCATCATTCCACTCAATTTCTTCAACATGTTTTGTTACGAGCTGATCAAATAAATCTGTTGTCTCCATGCTGTCTTTTTTGATAACCGCGACTTCTCCGTCTTCGAGAAAAATGACTTTTTTTGTATATGGCAAAATAGGCGTCGCATCACTAGCAACATATTGTTCCCCATCACCAACACCAATCACAATCGGACTTCCGAGCCTTGCTGCAACCATTTCATCTGGATGATCTGCATGCATGACCACAATCCCGTATGTTCCCCTCACATGTTTGAGTGCTTGTACAACAGCTTTTTTCAAATCACCTTCATACTGTGATGCAATAAGATGCGCAAAAATTTCTGAGTCAGTTTGTGATTCAAGTATGACATCTCCTAATTTTTCTTTTAATTCTCTATAGTTTTCTATAATTCCATTGTGGACCAATACCAACTTCCCCTCCATAGCTATATGGGGATGTGCATTTTCTTCTGTCACACCACCGTGCGTTGCCCAACGCGTGTGTGCAATGCCAATATGGCCAACGATATGCATATCCTTTACCTTTTCAGCAAGAATATCTACTTTACCCACAGCACGCACACGATTGATCTGGTGTGTCCGCTCATCTAATATGGCTACACCAGCAGAATCATAGCCACGGTATTCCAAACGACGCAGTCCTTTGAGGAGAACTGGCATAGCTTCTTTTTCTCCTATATATCCAATAATGCCGCACATATAATTTGATCGTTAGAGAATAGAATACTTCTGTCCAAGTTTTTCAAAAGCGGCGACGAGTTGATCGATTTGCGCTTTGGTATGACTTGCGGAAATTTGTACACGAATTCTGGCCGTTCCCATAGGGACGACTGGATAGCTAAATGCAATGACATAAATTCCTTCTGCCAACATGTCTTCTGCCATACGCATCGCTGGTTCTGCATCACCTATGATGACGGGAACAATAGGGTGCACAGACTTCGGCAGTGTAAATCCTGCTGTAGCCATTTTTTCTCGAAAATATCTTGTATTGTCCCAAAGTGTTTCTCTGAGTTCGGGATGCTGGTCTACATAGTCTAACACATAGCTCGTAACGCCACAGATGACTGGTGGCAAGGCATTGGTAAAGAGTGTTGTGCGTGCTCGCTGATGGAGAAGCGCAACGACTTCTTTTGAAGCAACAACGGCGCCACCTGTTGCACCACCGAGTGCCTTCCCAAATGTCGTTGTAATGACATCAACTCGATCCAGCACTCCCGCCGCTTCGGCAGCACCGCGCCCTGTCTCGCCAAGAAATCCACTCGCATGTGCATCGTCTACAACAACAAACGCATCGTACTTGTCTGCAAGATCACAGATTTCTTTGAGTGGTGCAATGTCTCCATCCATGCTAAAAACACCGTCTGTCACAATACAACGCATGCGTTTTTCTTGCGTTTGTTTTAATTGTTTTTCGAGATCCTCCATGTCCATGTGTTTGAAGACATGTCGTTCTGCTTTACACAATCGAATACCGTCGATAAGACTTGCATGATTCAGCGCATCAGAAATGACCGCATCTTGATCTGTAAGAAGTGATGCAAACACACCTTCATTTGCATCCCAACATGAGGTAAACAGAATTGCATCTTCTTTATGAAAAAATGCTGCGACTTGTTTTTCAAGCATTTCATGAATTGTCTGTGTACCACAAATAAAACGCACCGATGACAACCCATAGCCATATTCATCAAGTGACTTTTTTGCAGCGTCGATCAATTCTTCTTTTCCTGAAAGACCTAAATAATTATTTGCACAAAAATTCAACAGCTCTTTTCCATCAGCATGTATAACGGCTCCTTGTTTGGTAGAAATAACACGTTGGGATTTGAAAAGACCTGCTTTTTTAATATCTTCTACAGTTTGTGCAGAGAGTGTATTGAGTGTGGTATTCATATAATAAAGAAAATTTAATGTTGAATATCAAATACCAATTTCGGATGTGATTTCATTTTTTCTTCAAACATCTCCGGTGTATATTCAGACAGTTTGATTACAGTCCCATCGCCGCCTTTCATAATAATGTTCCACATCCTATCCTGAATACCGTTCGTCTTATCAGAGAGAACACGTTGTGCTATTTGCCATGTTTGGAAAATTTGTCTTCCAATAACATTATGAATCGTCAATCCTTTTACAATCACACGAGAAAAATTTGGAATGGTCATATTTCCATCTTTGATCCCGAACCAAATGACATCACCACCGGCACGTGTAGCTTCTATAGAATTCACTACTGAAGAATTGTACCCCGACATTTCCAAACTCACATCCACCCCTTTAGCATATGTCAGTTCCATAATACGATCGATGACCTGTTTGTCGGCATCGTATGCATGTGTTTTGTCTGTTTTTTCTATGAGAATAGTTTCGTGTGCACCAAGTTCTTTTGCAATCGCCAACTGTTCTGGATTTACGTCAATAGCGATTACCTTTGCCGCACCAAATTGTCGTGCGAGTAGAATGGCAAACATACCAATCTGTCCTGCTCCAAAAATAGCCACTCGAGCACCACGAACATCTACTTTGGTAAGACAATGGACAGCATTGCCAAATGGATCATAGAGTGCACACAGTTCTTTG
>PFPJ01000082.1 GCA_002792995.1 Candidatus Magasanikbacteria bacterium CG_4_10_14_0_2_um_filter_41_10
GTTAATGACTCTGTCACAAAATCAAAATTTGATAATGTGTATGGCTGTCGTCATTCCATTATTGATGGACTCAACCGTGCAATGGACGTAATGATCGGTGGAAAAACAGCTGTTGTCTGCGGATACGGAGATGTAGGAAAAGGGTGTGCCCAAGCACTCGCAGGACAAGGCGCACGCGTCATCGTCACAGAAGTAGATCCTATCTGTGCCCTCCAAGCAATGATGGAGGGATATGAAGTAACCACGGTCGAAGATACACTTGAACGAGCCGATATCTATGTGACAGCAACAGGAAACAAAGATATCATCACACTCGACCACATGAAAAAGATGAAGGATCAAGCAATCGTTTGCAACATTGGCCACTTTGACAATGAAATCCAAGTAGAACCACTCCAAAAAAGTACAGACATTACACACGAAAACATCAAACCCCAAGTCGATAAATATACCTTTGCAAACGGCAACGCTATCTACCTTCTCGCAGAAGGTCGCCTCATGAATCTCGGCTGTGCGACAGGTCACCCAAGCTTTGTCATGAGTAATAGCTTTGCAAATCAAACACTGGCACAACTGGAACTTTGGAAAAACGAATACGAAGTTGGTGTGTACACACTTCCAAAACATCTTGACGAAGAAGTTGCACGATTGCATCTTGAAAAAATTGGCGCAAAACTCACCACACTTTCAGATGATCAAGCAAATTATCTCGGCGTTGAGAAAGATGGCCCATACAAGCCAGATCATTATCGATACTAAAAAAGTTCCCTCCCTTTACCAAGGGGAGGGTTAGGGTTGGGTTGTGCATCACATCCAAACAATGCAAGAAATACAAAAAAGAACCCACTAATTTAGTGAGTTCTTTTTTCTTCTTCTAAACAAAATAATTTTATCCAAAAGAAGAGAACCAGACTCGACGCCGCGAATGCGACGCCGAGCCCAGTTGGGGATCAGGCGAGGACCTGCTCGATTGCGGTGTGCGAGTACTCAGGCAACGCCCGCATCTGGTTCACGAGCACAAACAGCTCCGGAAGGATCTTCCGTTGCAACGAGTACGGACCAACGAGCCCACGCAGTCCGAGCTCCTGCATCTGCGCCTCGAGGTACGGCAGGTGCTGTCCTCCGAACGAACCGTAGTTGCTTCCATGCTGCGCCAGGAACCGGCCATCACTCATCCAGCAGAAAGGTCTCGTGATGAGACGCCGCGTGGGGACGATGATCGCGAGACAGACGATCCCTGCCTCGGTGAGAGTCTCGAATCCCTCGATCCTTTCGAGGCACCTGACAAAAGGTTCGCGCATGACGACTTTCCTCCAAAGGCTCTCCTAACCCGTATTACCCCCCGGGTCAAAAGAGTGGCACGCTGGTGCCGGTTGTTGTACTTGTGGGGGAATCGTATAGAGCAATATGCTCCATGCGACTTCCTCACAATAGATAGCTCAATCTAGCAAAAAAGTTTTTCACTGTCAAGATGCTCCCTCTTGCCGTGACAACGTATCTCCTATATGCTATGATCATACGCCTATGACTATAGAACTTCTTATTCTCGTCCTCCTGCTCGTCCTCTCGGCATTTTTTTCTGCATCCGAAGTCGCATTCATATCACTCACAGATGCAAAGATAGAAACCATGGTGAAGAAGAGACTCCCACGAGCAAAACAAATCAAAGCCCTCAAACAAAATCCAAGACGCCTCCTCGTCACTATTTTGATTGGCAACAATATTGTAAATATAGGTGCGGCCTCACTTGCAACCGTCATTGCTGCAACTTTTTTTGCTTCCGGTGCAATCGGTATTGCAACCGGTGTCATAACACTCCTTGTTCTCATCTTTGGAGAAATTGTTCCGAAGGCGTATGCAAGCAATCATAACAAACAATTTGCCATTTTTTCGGCACCGATTCTTCGATTGTTCCAGCTTATCCTCTTTCCATTTGTCATTATTTTTGAAGGAATCACCACGCTCGTCGCAGGCAAACACATGCCAGAAAAAATTAGTGAGGAAGAACTCAAAGCCATGGCAAACGCAGGTGCAAAACAAGGGACGATCGAAACAGATGAACGTGCAATGATTGAAAAATTATTTGCATTCAATGACATCACAGCAGAAGATGTCATGACACCTCGCGTTCAAACAATTTTTCTCGAAGATACCTTTTCTATAGAACAAGCTGCAGAATTTATTCAAACGCATCCACACACACGTTTTCCCGTCATAAAGGAACACACAGACAATGTTATTGGATTTGTACATGCACGTGATGTGTTGCTTTCATATATAGAAGAAAAAGAAGAAGCAATGATCACCGATATCATCCTTCCGATCTTACGCGTCCCCAAACAACTGCCCATCGATGATCTCCTCAAAGAATTTCAAAAAACTCAGGTCCACCTAGCCGTTGTCATGGATGAATACGGTGGAACAGAAGGCATCGTAACGCTCGAAGATGTCATTGAAGAACTCGTCGGAGAGATTGTCGACGAACATGATGTTGAGGACAATATCATAAAACGCATCGATAAAAAAACAATTCTCGTCGCAGGAGATGAAGATGTTCGTGATATCAATGAATTTCTCAACTGCAACATTCCTGGCGATCCATTTGATACCATTGCAGAAGTTGTTCTCGATACACTCGGAAAAATTCCTCGTCGAAATATGAGTGTCACGCTTGGTGATGCAGTATGTACGATTGTAGGCGTGAAAAATAAAACAATTGTAAAAGTAAAAATAGAAAAAACATGATCCGCCTGAATAAACACATCGCTGCCCTAGGCATCTGCTCGAGAAGAAACGCAGATACTCTTATCGCTGATGGAAAAGTAAAAGTAAATGGAAACGTTGTCACCGATCTCGGTACAAAAGTGGATCCTGAAAAAGATATTGTTGATGTACAAAATATTTCTCATGAACCAAGAGCGCAAAACACCGAACTATACTACATAGCTCTCAACAAACCAATTGATGTCATATCAAGTACAACAAATGAACAAGGCATATCCGTGATTGATCTCATCACGGCAGACAATTATTACAAAATAAAATTTAGGGATGATGCAAAAAAATTGGAAGGTATTCGACTCTATCCCGTTGGTCGTCTTGATAAAGATTCAGAAGGGCTAATCCTTCTCACAAATGATGGCGATCTCACCAATCTTCTCACGCACCCCCGCTTCGAACATGAAAAAGAATATGAAGTAACAATAGACAAACAACTGCGACAAGACGCAAAAAAACTTCTTTCGAAAGGGATGCTCATAGAGGGAGAACACTATGGTGCGATGGACATACGAAAAGAATGGAACCAAGGAAAACGTGTCGTGCTCACCGTGGTGCTAAAAGAAGGAAAAAACAGACACATAAGAAAGATGCTCGGACAGATAGGATATCATGTGAGTGTATTACGACGTGTCCGCATTGGAAAATTGAAACTTGGGACACTCTCCATTGGCACCTGGAAATTTGTAGAAAAAACAGATATTATATAAAAAGAAGTTTTAATCTAAACTATATGAATAGATCAGACAGACACCCTCTTGGGGAAAATCTAGACGAACTTACTACGGTCAAAAAAGAAATCACAGGCCTAGGTGTACCTACACTTGAGGGAGGTGCGCAAGCTATGGATGATTTGAGCAGAGAAAGCACTATTTTAAAAAAAGAGGGGATAGGCATGGGCCCACTCCCAGGAGCAGGGGCAAGGGCAGAAATTGCTAAAGTCCAAGAAGAAATCGCTGGGCTTGGCGTGCCGACACTTGAAGAAGACATGAGTGCAAATGAAGATACGATGTCAACAGAAGAACCAGCACTATCAAAATTACCCGAAAAACCTTGGTACAAAAGATTCTGGAAAAAAGCAGCCTAAACATTCTTATCCTTCCAAAAAACGAGCAATTTGATATACTCAAGGTGCTCGTTTTTTTAGCATAATTCAATACTATGAAAGCAACCAACAAACTATCATTTACCAAAATGCGGTCGATTTTCTTTTTTACGATCATAGTGTTCCTCTCGATCACCATGCTGTACCTCTTTCGTCCATTTCTCTATCCTATCTTTTGGGCTGCCGTCATTGCCATCATGTTTTACCCATTTTATGCATGGCTGACAAAGCACCTCCCAAAAGGCATCGGTATCACGATTACACTGGCAACGGTCGTCATAACACTCCTCATTCCGCTGACTATTCTCGCGGGACTGCTCGTCAATGAATCAATCAATCTCTACCAAAGTATTTCTACACAAAATATCAGAGAGGCT
>PFPJ01000043.1 GCA_002792995.1 Candidatus Magasanikbacteria bacterium CG_4_10_14_0_2_um_filter_41_10
GCTATCGTAGATCAGTCCGAGGCGAAATGTTTTGTCTTCTGCTTTTTCAAAGGCACGCAAAGCGGTGTACATATGCGGAAAAAGTTTTCCGACATAAAGAAGAATATTCTTTTCTTTTGAATCATCGGTTGGTTTGACCACCTTGATCATGTGGTCGTAGAGCTTCCCCACAAGCGTAAGTGGCACCAAAAGGTTATCAGTAGTTTTTTTCATAATACGTGGCTACGTGGGTCAGAGTATAGCAGAATACTACAATTTGTCAATGTCTGACATTGATAAAATCGCTAGGTAAAGCTCTTTTAAAGCTTCTTTGGACGTAGTGTACTATGTGTTTCGAGAACAGTAAGAATCCCTTTTTTCGAAAGCAACCCTTCTTGGGCTCCGAACTTTTGGATAACACCTCCAGCGTTTGCTGTACCCCACATCATGGCTTCTTGTATATCTTTGCCATGTATGATCGCAGAGAGGAACCCGCTAGTATAGGCATCGCCAGCACCTGTTTTTGCTTCTGCCTTTATTGGGTATGAGGGCATCATATATTGTTCTTTTCCTTGTGCGGCATAGGAACCACGGGTTCCGTCTGTAATGACTACGGTATGAGGTCCTTTTGTGAGGAGTGATTTGAGGAGAGAAGGTATGCTTGAACGTGTAGTTTTGTTTGCGAGTTTGGACGCCTCTTCCTTATTGACTATCAGTACAGAAACCTGAGGAAGGAGTTGTTGAACAGTCTCAAGTCCATGAGAAAATTGGTATGAACCCGGATTCATTGCGAGTTGTACATCTGGGTGCTTTTTTAAATAGGTAACGAGTTGTTTTTGTAATATGTCAAAATGTTTTCCAAGTGATGTGTAATATATCCATGCTGTATCCGGAAGTACTGGGAGTGTATATTTTCTTTCGGCATGATACGAGAGAATGGTTCGTTCGCTTGCATAATTGAGGACAACAGAATATCGTGTTTCTTTATGTTTGTGAATTGTTATGAGCGAGAGATCCACGTCTGCCTTTTGGAGTGCATCGAGGACGACTTGTCCATTGATATCATCGCCAAGTTCTGTAACAATTGCTGTGTTCAATCCAGTTTTTTTTGCACCGACAGCTACATTGGCAGCGTTACCACCGACAGCATGCGTACTTTGTTCAATAGACATTTTTTCTGCATAATTGAAACACAGTTTTTTTTGATTTTTATCAAGCGTACATCCTGTATTTCCTTCGTCAATAACAAAAAAAATATCAACGAGTGAATCTCCTATAGTGATAAGGTCTAGCATACATAATTAACAATAAACAATTTTTTCTCGATCACCTATCGAGCACTGTTTGCACAACAAGCCGTATTATTATCTCGGCTCGATATGTTTTGTGCGAACAAATGATTTATACCGTTGTAAATCTTCTGGACTGTGTTTGTGTAATCCTAACAGTATTTCGATAAATTCAACAAGTGAGGCTACGGCAAGTGCTGCCATGGCGATTGTAAAAATAAGATTGTGTATATAGATTGCGTAGACGAGGAGTCCTCCTGTCCCAACGAGACGAACCAGATCTTGGCGATGTTCTTTTTCTATAAATACGGCATACATCAATAAAATAATAGAAATACTTGCACCGACAAAGATCCATGTTTCAGCAACCGATGATGGAAGATATGGAATGAGTGATTGGAGTAACATAGGCGTAGAACTATTTTTTTGTAAGTATGTAAAGTTCGTAGATACTTGCGATGGTGAAGATAATTTGGAGGGGGATAAAGACAGGATCTTTCAGATACGAACTGTAAATGAGAAGTGCAAGACCACCAATAATAAAGACAATATTGCGCAGTATTGCTTTTTTTGTAATCACACCGTAGGTGATGAAAAGGAGACCTATGGCACCGATAACTTTAAATATCATATAGGTACAGTGTAGCAAAATTGGACTAAAAAATAAACAGTCCACCATACCGGTGGACTGTTTGGGTTGTATGAAAAAATTAGAACCTTTTCATTGGATTATCTGTTCTGTCTTGATTATTCCCCAAGCGGTTCCCATCGATTGATATAATCAATTGCAGAGAGAGCAGAAGTAGCTCCATGTCCAGCTGAAATAATAATTTGTTTGTATGGAATATCTGTGACGTCGCCTGCCGCAAAGACGCCTGCACACGTTGTTTCACATTTGAGGGACACTTCGATTTCACCTTGTTTGTTTTTATTGCCACAGGTAACAAAATCTGAATTTGGGATCATACCGATATGCACCATGACACCGTCTGTGGCAATTTCTTTTGATTCATTTGTGACCGTGTCTGTGTAGCGTAGTCCCGTGACAAAGTCTGTGCCAAGGATATCTGTTGTACTGGCATTGTAAATAATCTCAACATTCTCGAGCGCTTTTACTTTATTTACTAACACTGTTTCTGCTTTTGGAAATCCGCCTTGAGTTTTTGGATCGTCAGCATATTTTGTGACGAGGTACACTTTGTCAGCAATGCCTGCCATCATGAGCGCGGATTCGACTGCTGCATTTCCAGCTCCAACCGTTGCGGTAGTTTTTCCTTTATACAGTGGTCCGTCACAGACCGTACAATAGGTGACTCCTTTGTGTTTCAATGCTTCTTCTCCTGGAAGAGACAGATGTCGCGGGTGAATGCCACTCGCAATAATAACTGATTTTGTGCGGTATTGTTTTTCTTCAGATCCGTACTTTACGTGGACGATATGGATATTTTTTTCTTGTGTGATTTTTGTCACTTCATGTCCATTTTTGATATCGACATCATAACTTTCTGCGTGTTTTTGAAATTGTGCGGCGAGTTCTACACCATTTGTATGTTCGATGCCAAGCCAGTTTTCGACTTCACCCGAACGAGAAACTTCGCCACCAATGTCCATACTGACAACCACAAAGTTCAATTTTCTTCGGGCAGCATAAATAGATGCAGAGAGGCCTGCTGCGGATGCACCAATGATGACGAGGTCAAGGAGATCGTTGTGTTCTTTGCTCATACAAAAACAAGTAAGACTAAAAGATTCAGTTCCAACTTCGTTGAAACAAGACTGAAAGATTATTTATTTTGGAGATTCTTTATATAGAGGTTGAGTTGTTGTGTTAGCATTGTATAGCGTCTATTCAGATCTGTAAATGTGGATTGTTTTATATACCCACGGCCATACGCAACAGCAAGGTGGCTTCGCGTTTCTACAATTTCACCACGTGTAATATAGAGAACGCGTGTTTTGTCTTTATATGTATATCGTCCATGCGACTCAGCAATATTTGCAATAATAGAATTTGCAGATCTTTTCAATTGATCACTGAGTGCATATTTTTCATCTCCTGGGAATGATGCTGTGAGTGTATACACGTTCATGAGCAATTCATATCCCGTTTTCCAAATTTGTAAATCATGAAAATCTTTGTATGTACTCATACCCCTCCATACTACGAATAATCTTTCAATCTTTTTTTGCGAAAGCAAAAAGCAATCTTCTAATCTTTCGTCAATTTTCCGATAAGCTCCCGCATTCTCTTCACATTCTCCGCTGGCTTTCTGTCATTGCCAAAAATAGCACTGCCTGGGCACACCGCACTTACACCTGCAGGCACAATTTCTTCGAGGGTGTCTTCATTTACTGCCCCGTCCAGTTCTATATATAAATGAGGATATCGGGTACGTGCTTCAGCAATTCTATCAATTGTTTCTGGAATAAAGCGTTGTCCTTGTTTCCCAGGAACAACACCCATGAACATGAGGGCATCGATATCCTCTATGAGAGGATCGACAACATCAATTGGTGTGTCAGGATTGAGTACGAGACCTACTTCCCAGCCATATGATTGTACTTGAGAGAGAATATTCAAGATATTGTCTGGATCAGATTCATAATGTACGAGAACTCGTTTTATCTGAGGTACTTCTTCCCAGATACGAATTTCTTCGAGAGGATCTTCTACCATGAGGTGAAGTTCACAATCGATATGGAGTCGTTCTCGCACCACATCAGGATCTGCCCAGGTATCATTTGGTACAAATTTACCGTCAGCAATATCGAGTTGGATCATAGGGAGGACTTCTTCGACAGCTTGTGACCATGCAATAAATGTCGCTTCATCTGGAACGAGGATGGATGGAATTATTTGTATCATAGGATTATGCTAAATCGTTGTATGTTGTTTTAAACAATATAATTAGCATTGCGAATAAAGATTGAAAGATTGCATTTGGCTTAGCGCCAAATTAAGATT
>PFPJ01000070.1 GCA_002792995.1 Candidatus Magasanikbacteria bacterium CG_4_10_14_0_2_um_filter_41_10
AACAGCCTTTTAGAGGCTATTTTTAAATGAAATTATATAGACGTATACAATTTTGCCACAACAACTATGATCATAATAACAAGAATTCCCAAGAGTACTTTCATATACCACGGATCTTTTTTTCTAGGAGAGATCTCTAATCCTAATTGTTTTGCTAATTTTTTGGAAACGATCATCTGCACTGATTCATCGAATTTGATATCGGGTTTTAATTGTTGTATAGAAAAGAGAATGTTTTTTTTGATAGGGACGGATGGAAAATTCGGAGTAAGTAAAATCATGCGTGTGCCATGGCTTCTGCCGCGATTCAAAAGAATTGTTAGTAAGATGGAGATGAGTGAAATCACTGTCAATAGAAAGGTTGAAATTGAAGCAAGTGGATTTGTGGGTCCTTCATTTGCCAAAGAGTAATCCTGAGTAGTCACTTTTGTAATATCAGATATGTGTATTCTTTTTTCCGTGAGGAAAACAGAAGTTTCTATCAATGTCATACCTTCTATCCGTAACGAGTAGAAGATGTATTTTAACAATACGCCAACTAAGAATATGGAAGTGAGAAATAATATTACACACAGAAACATGAGTATATACTTTTTTTCTTGAAATACTGCTATAGGATTAAGAAAAAAAAGGAGCATCAATGAAAAGCTTCCCTCAAAAAGAACATCAATAATTATAGAGAATGGCATTCTCGTTTTGTTCATAGATTCTCTCTATACCCTTCTATGATTTTCACGATTTTTTTTACCGTTTCTTCCAACTCTCCTTCTTTATTTACCACTCGAAAGTCATAATCCTGCGATGTTTGAAGTTCTTCTTCTGCAATCTGCAATCGTTCATGCATCTTTTTTTCACTCACGCCACCACGATTGATAATGCGTTCTTTCAGCACATCAATACTTTCTGGCATGAGGAAAATGGAAAGATGGGGAATATGGAGACGATCAAGACTGTGTTTGCCATTGACGTCTGCTTGCGAAAAAACAAGAGTGTACTTCTTCAAGGATGTTTCAAGTTTTTCTTTCTCCGTTCCATATAAATTGCCGGCGTAGTCATTGTATTCAACAAAGTCGGCGGCATTAATTTTTTTTTTAAAATCTTCGCGTGAAAGAAAGTGATAATCTTTTTCGTCTATTTCACCATCACGTTTTTCCCGAGTCGTGGTTGTCACAAATTGTGCGGCACTGTCAAAGTGTGCGATCAATTCTTTGATCACACTATTTTTTCCTCCACCTGATGGGGAGGATATCAAGACTAATGTGCCGGAATGTGTATGCATATTTATGAAATCGTATCCAGATATGCCTGCAACTCTGTAGGCAACGGAGATTCAAAACATTGCTTTTCTCCTACAAGATCTTGAAAACACAGTCGACGTGCATGCAGAAAGAGTCTACCAAGAGGCACTTCGCTTTTTTTAATATTTTTTTTCTGTTTGTAGAGAGTATCTCCGACGACTGGATGATCATAGGCAAACATATGTACCCGAATTTGGTGCGTTCTTCCACTATGAATTTGAACAGAAAGAAGGGTGAATCGACCAAGCCGTTTGATCACACGAAAATCTGTGCGGGCACTTTTGCCTGGTTGGATATCGTTGACAGTATGGAGTGTTACACTGTTCATTTTTGGTCGTGCGACCATATGTCCATCTTTGCCACGGTCAATAGAGAAGTCGATGGTATCTTCATCGACTTCAAACGTGCCATAGACAAGCACGGTGTATTCTTTTTCTACGGTGCGAGTTTTAAATTGTTGTTTGAGATGCACAAACATGTTGTTTGTTCGTGCGACGACGAGAACACCAGATGCTTCTTTGTCTAGGCGATGCACAATACCAGGACGGACGCTGTTTTCTCCGATATGTTCTATCTCAGGGTATGTCTTGACCAACCATGCTGTCAGTGTGACGGTTTCTTGTGCTTCTGTTGGGTGCACCAGAAGACCTGCTGGTTTGTGTAACACAAGATAGTCTGGTGTTTCCGCAAGAACAATAATTTTTGTGTACAAAGAGGTATCCTCCTTTTCTTCGTCAAGCACCTCTTGGTATGATTCTTCTTGAGTTAGAACAATCTTGTTTCCCGTATGGACAATCGCACCTGCTTTTGACGCAATGGTATCATTGAGAGAAATATGTTTGTGCGTGATGAGTTTTTTGATATGCGAACGTGAATACGAAGAAACCTCTGATAAAAAGAGATCTAATCGTACTCCATCATGTGGAGCGTCGACGCTGTATGTTTCTGTATTCATAAATATATGTGCGCCTGGATGGTCCCGATTCAATCGGGAGAACCATCTATTATGCTTCTTCAAATTTTTTACCGTTATGTTGCAAATACCAGCGGTAATAATTTCTATTTTTACATTTTTTTAATCTTTTTTCTTCTATTTTTGCGTTATTTTTAGTAGAGAATGGGACATATCCTATGACTCGCCAAGGGATTCCTGCCTTAGTATATCGTTGCTTTCCACTATTGTGGTAGACAAGTCGAGCATGAATGTCCGGTGTTTCACCTATATATATTTTTTGAAGTGATTCACTCCAGAGAAAATAAACATAGTGCATAAGCTACCTGGATGGTCTTGAATCAATTTTCTATTAGAACGGGACAGAAGTGGAAGAACCATCGACTCCGATGTTATACGTAAATATATTTCATGTACACGGAGAACATACAAGAAAATTGTGCGCCTGGATGGAATTGAACCATCGACTCCGACGTTATAAGCGTCGTACTCTAACCACTGAGTTACAGGCGCGTAGGCTAAAGAATGCTCATAGCGTAGCAAAAAAGAGCAGATAAATCAAGGCAGGTGTATTGAATACACGGGATATCTGTGGTATTGTGTATATACATTATATCGTTTATGCCTCTCAACCGTACACGACAGGTGGTATCCCTGATCTCCCATGCTGAAACGATTCTTATGGGAAGTCATGATCCACTGCATGATCATCGACACGCTGGACGTGTGGCGGACTACGCTGTCACCATTGCGACACAGCTCGATATCCACAATGAAGATCATCTTGATGCTTTGAGATTGAGTGCCTGGTGGCATGATGTTTCTCGTGTGATGACCAAAAAGCCATCTTTTGTGATTATGCCTATTCTTGATGATACCCTTTCTGCGTTCTTTCTTATGAAGACCTCTCTCAAGAAAGGGCTATGGAATAGAACGGTCTGGTTGGCGAGTCGATTGATTTTGGCCAAAAGTATTGGTACCGGAAAATTATTTTCTCGTCTCTTTCTTTCAAAGCGCATGCGTCTGTTGCTCGATATTCTTCAAGATGCTGATACCATAGATACGCTTGCTAGTGAGCGGACACATATTATCCAAGAACTCGTTGATTCCTCTGTTGTGTATCATTATGCGTATCGTGTCATGGTATGGTGGTTTGTCTCTACTGCTTTTTTGGATGTCAAAACTCAGGCAGCAAAGGAACAACTGATGACTGTCCTTCAAGAATTTTTTGTGTGGGTGCATGAAGAAAGCATTATGGCTTGGCATACCGAACGCTACGGAGAAGTGTGGCTTGAACATATGTTTGACCGACTTGAATATATGATGCAAGAATTGGAACGTGAACTTCATTTAACATTCGTTTCAACAACATAGGTCTATGCCTTGGTTTTTTTCTCCGATTGCGCGTATTCGACATGCAACACAAAAACGTCTTGCAGAGGTAACACCTCATTCAAAAGATTTTTATATTTTGATAAGTTTTTCATCCGCGATGGCAGCGCTTGGTCTCATCATGGATAATACCGCAGTTATTATTGGTGCAATGGTGGTTGCACCACTTGTGACACCTCTTTTTGTATTTTCTTTGAGTGTCCTCATTTTACAAGGACGAGATTTATGGCGTTCATTTCTTTCTATTCTATTTGGAACAATTGTAGCGCTGCTTGTCGCGGCAAGTATTGGATCTATTGCACATGCTTTTGCACAAGAAAGTACATTTTTAACGGGTGAGATTTTGAGTCGCAGTAAACCTGACATGCTCTATTTTCTTGTTGCATGTATTAGCGGACTCGCAGGAGCCTTTGCATATGCTCGCCCGAAAATAAAAGAATTTGTAACA
Source organism: Candidatus Magasanikbacteria bacterium CG_4_10_14_0_2_um_filter_41_10 (assembly GCA_002792995.1). Classification (GTDB taxonomy): domain Bacteria; phylum Patescibacteriota; class Patescibacteriia; order Magasanikbacterales; family UBA922; genus UBA12086. Next base: position 4,091 of record PFPJ01000070.1, read on the forward strand.
GGTATTGCAATTGCTGCTGCAATTATTCCGCCGATTGCTGTTGCGGGCATTGCTCTTTCTGTTGATAATATATTTTTGTTTCGACAAAGTATGTTGTTGTATATGTTTAATATTA
>PFPJ01000034.1 GCA_002792995.1 Candidatus Magasanikbacteria bacterium CG_4_10_14_0_2_um_filter_41_10
CCCTGTTCTGTTTCAACAGTCGCAGGCGAATTTGTCTTTGCAATACTCACGCCAACTGGAAAGGTAAACGTTTTTCCTTTCAATCTTGCCGAAATAGCCTCGGCCCCATCGTTTTTCAATCCATAATAGACACGAAGACTTTTTTCTTCTGGAATTCTCCAAAGACGTGGTTTTGCATTCCCGACACACGCCCCCCCTGTTACAGATCCTACTTCTGCATAGCCAAATCCAATTGTTGGCAAAATATCGAGAATATCTGCATTTTTATCAAAACCTGCCGCGAGTCCTATAGGGTTTTGAAAAGTAATGCCACATACGGTTTGTCGTAAAGAATCATCCTGGTGTCCAAAACAAACACGAAAAAAAGATTTCACAAGCACACTTTTTCCAAGTGTTTTTCCAAGTGTTAAGGCTGTATCATGCACGTCTTCTGGATCACGTCGAAAAAGAAATGGTTTTGCAATATATTTGTAAGTATAGTGAACGATTTGATCTATTGGGAACATAAGGTTACTTTACACGTCATTCCGAGTGGAGCGCAGCGAAATCGAGGAATCTCGTCTTAGCATCGAGATCTCTCGACTCACTTCGTTCGCTCGAGATGACGTATCAATTTCAATTTAATCAATCCTTAAAATATGAATCACCTCTTACAAAATGACAAGAATACCCACCAGGATTTTTTTGCAGATAATCTTGATGATATGTTTCTGCCGGATAGAATGCCTTGAAGGGTTCGAGTGTCGTCACGACAAATTTATCCCAACGCTTTGATGCATTCACGAGATCGATGAACTCTTCTGCTTCTCGCTTTTCTTCATCATTCTGAAAAAAAATCGCAGACCGATACGAAGATCCGATATCATTGCCTTGTTGATTTTTTGTGGTCGGGTCATGCACACGAAAAAAGAAATCAAGGATATTTTTGAATGATGTCTTTTCTCCGTCGTATGAAATTTCCAATGCTTCGGCATGTCCTGGGTGATATTCATACGTAGGATCATCGTTTTCTCCTCCTGTGTAGCCTACTTGCGTATCTACAACGCCAGGCTGAATTCGGAACAGTTCTTCCATCCCCCAAAAGCATCCGCCTGCGAGATATGCTTTTTTTATATGTGACATATGTTTTTTTCAGAAAACCACGATGTCAGTGTACAGGTCAAAGTGACATATGTAAATATTCCTTGGCAAAGAGAGCAAATTTATCTACATTGGTACTCACCATAGGAGGAAATGTGACGTACGACCACGCGACCATACGCGACCACGTGATAAAAACGCTTCAGCGCTGCAACTCCCCAGAGTTTGCGGCACAGCAGTTGATGCGCATAGTGACAGAAGGAATTCCATTCGGTGTTGTCTTCCTGGAGAAACCTTCCACCCAATACTCGGATGACAACACAACACGTCGGGCGCGCTTTGTTCTCGGACGGGGGTTGGAGGATCCCAATCCGATCAGGATCGATGAGACGGTCAACATGACCTAATCTCAACGTATATATCACGACCCGCCGTGTTCTTCGGAGCACGGCGGACTTTCAACACTTTTTTAGAAGTGTTTTTTTATTTGTATAAATGCGGAGAGGATGGGACGATGTTGGAACGTGGTTGAATAGTTATTGATATTATTTTCTTTTTTTATCTGCTATTTTTTCAATGCACGACAACAATTTTTCTACAGATCGCTTTTTACTCATATTTTCAATTTCTTTCTTAATCTTATCTTCAACAGGACTACTAGCATTCCATTTACTCCAAACTTTGAATGTAAACCAGTCTATATCGCCAACATCAATTAATTCATACATCATTGACTCAGCGTCATCTCGTAAACCAGTCATTCTATTAAGACGATTATTGTTGAATTCACTTCGCCAATGCATTATTTCAAAATATAACTGTTCTTTTTTGGGAGAAATTTTACTTATATCAATGTGAGGCGGTATATTACTAAAGTACTTTGTCTCATATTTGGGTTGAAACTCCAGTATTTTTACTACCGTTTCAGCATAAACCTCAAGCCAGTCTTTTTTCAAAGCAAGTATACCAAGATAACAAGCTTTTTCAAGTATTCTTGGTTCGTCATATCCATATTTATCAATATTTTTTTTGAGTGCTTCTTGGGTTATTGAGCCAAGACATTGTACGGCGTCCTCTGCTAATTCTTTATTATCCAGTCTTTCAATAGCGAGTATTCCTGTCTTAGCAACACTTTCAGTCAAAGATCTGAAATTGTTTGACCCCGCATCAAATTTTTCTGAGTGGTGGACAAACCAATATGGTAAATGTGTATTCCAGCCAAGTTGTTTGTATAATTCGTCATGTTCATCGGAGAATTCTGCGTCTTTTATTAATTGAATAATAATGTCGTTCACGTTAAATAATAACCGACCAATACTCTCGGTAAGTAAGTTGTCGCTATCTTTAAGATTCTCGGATAGTGTTCTTAAACTACGGTATAACTCATCAAAAAATTCCGTAATATTTCTGCGGTATGCACCTTTTTTATTATCAGCAATTTTTTGGTAATATTGAAGTATGCTAATAAGTAGTTCATACAGAGTGTCATACCCCTTTGTCATTGCAAAGGATGTGCTAAAATCGTTTGGTATGTATCCTGCTTGTCTTGCTGTAAATATATAAAGGGCTATGTTGGCTATATGTTTCAAACCCGATGAAAATTGATATTGTGCTATTATATTATCGTTTGTAAATGCAAGTCCTAAAATTTTAATAATGTTTGTATTACATTGGTCGACAATAATGGTTTGTTTCTCAATGACTCCATAAACTGCAATTTCTTGTAGTTTATCTTGTATGCCCTGCAAAGTGTGACTTAAACCTACACTTGCAACTGAAACGGCAACATTCCCGAGCTTTTCTGCACCTTGAAAAACAACCTCAAGATTTTTTGCTCTCATCCCAATACCGATATATAATTCAAGATTACCTACAATATTTTCAAGAATTGGATTATCTCTAGTTTTGCCGAGGTAAGTTATATCTTTAGCTTTTTCAGCAAGTGATTGATAAATGTTTAGAATGTAAGTAGCTTGTACATCTTTGTCTTCCTTTATAAACTTTTCGCCCGCTTTATTAAGACGGTCTAGGTTATCAAATAAAAATCGTTGACTATCGCTTTCAACAGCCATTAACACTATGCCAGACGGCATAGCAACCGACGATGTTTTTCTAACCTCAAGGTATTTTGCAAGTACATTATAAACAGCTGTAAAACCTCTTTTTGTTGTACCCACTTCTTGTTTATCGGAAAGTTTAAGAGAAATTTCAACAAGGTTTTCAAGCTGTCTATTTAAATCAATAATACGTGGTTTAAAAAAGTAATTATATGTCCTCGCTAGTGCTTCATTTTCAGTAAGACTGCCGTCTCTTGTGGTCATAATATTGGCAATACGTTGTGCGTCAGCATGTACGTTGTCTAAAAATTTAATACCCTGATTTTCTAAAAAACTAATTGCTTTAGTTGGACTTATTTTTTGACGAACAGTTTTGTATTGCCAATCTATCAATGCAAAAATTGTACCTACCAATGTTAAAGAAATCCAAACGATGTAATTACTAACATTCTCGGGTATATCTGTTATCCCCCCAACATATAAACCAGTGCCAAAAAATAGTAATGTTATCAATATAACCAATACATAAACTATTTTTTCTCGCCAATCATGTATGTAAACTTCAAAATATTGCGAGGAGTATAGATCGGCTGCACTTTGAAGTAAAAAAATGGATATTGTAAAAACAATAGCAATCGCACTACCTGCCATTGCACCAATAGCGACAAGATAATTACTTAAAATATCTTGAGTAAATGCACTACCACCAAAGATATGTAAAAGTAATCCAACACCAAGAGCAAAAACAATGAAACTCGTTCTTAAAAAGATATCAAAATGTTTTTTAAAAAAAGAACGAACTCCTCGAAATTTTGCTATATAGATCCAAACCGTAAGTTTATAACTGTACTTCAAATACTGCCACCAACCATGTTCCCACTCTTTTATTTCTTGGATTAACTGCTTCATGTTTTCTCAATTAATTTTATTTTCCTGATTTTCTTCTATTACATTCCTTACACAACATCTGACAATTTTCAACTATCGTTTGGATTCGAGAATTTTTATGCGGAGAGGACAGGATTCGAACCTGCGATACGGTTTCCCGTATGCTACCTTTCCAAGGTAGTACTATCGACCACTCAGTCACCTCTCCATGTTTGTTGAACTACTACGTACGCCCAATATTCTTTCCACTATCATCCTGAATGCGAATAATTCCTACGGGACAAGCCATACTTGCTTCTATATTGCCAGGAAGCTCTACGTCATCGATATCCAGCTGTCCTACGCCATCTTTGTATACACCACGTGTCAGTGTCGATTTTCCATCTTCTTCTATTTGCCAATATCTCGGCGCATAGAGCACACACGAATCACATCCAATACAATTTTCTCTATAGTGAATAATCTTGGGCATAGCATTGATTATTGCACACTCTTTCGTGGGACGACAACGAATACTTTGTCATTTGCTCGCACTCGTTCTGAGACGACAACACTCAAGACATCGCCTTTTTTTGCCATGTCGACAGGCGCATCATTCACCCACGGTTCTGCATGTTCTATCGTCACTGCGCCTGTTGTTGGTCCGGTAAAGAGCATTGTCTGTCCTTTTTCAAGTGTCTCTGTTTCCATCGTTACTTCTGCAACATGTTTGTCATCATAATAATGAGACACACGTCCGATAAAAATATTTTCTTGTGTTGCTTGTGAGCCATACGCCCCACTCCACTCTGCCATGGTCTTGCCGAGATAATATCCACCATGCCAAAATCCACGGTTGTATACTTTTTCGAGCTCAACAATCCATGCAGCAATTTTTTCTTTTGTATACGTTCCTTCGTAGTATGCATCAACAGCTTCTCGATAACATTGTGTCACGGTACGGACATAGTCTGGAGAACGTCCTCGTCCTTCCAGTTTTAATACACTGACACCGGTATCAAGAATTTGATCGATAAATCCAATCGTACACAAATCTTTTGGCGACATGACAAATTCATTTTCTATTTTCAATTCGACTCCTGTTTCGTCATCTATGACACGATACGCACGACGACAATTTTGTCGGCAGGCTCCCCTATTTGCAGAAGAATTGTCTGTGGCAAGACTCATGTAGCAATTGCCAGAAATAGCAACACAAAGTGCGCCGTGTGCAAAAAGTTCTATCTGAATAAGGTCTCCTTTTGGTCCACGCAAATCATTTTTTATAATCAAATCATGAATTTCTTGTACTTGCTTCAACGTTACTTCACGAGCAAGCACGATGACATCCGCATATGTGGAAAAAAATTCTACTGTTTCATAATTGGTAACATTCTGCTGAGTAGAAATATGCACTTCAAGACCAATGCTTTTTGCATACGTAATAGCTGCCAAGTCTGCCGCGATGATAGCCGTGAGCCCTACTTCTTTTGCTTTATCACAAATTTTCTTCATGAGTGCCATGTCGTGTGTATACATGACGGTATTGAGTGCAAGATATGTTTTTACTCCAGCTTCTTGACATTGTGAGACAATGGTCGTGAGATCGTCGATGGTAAAATTATTGGCTGCTTTTGCTCGCATGTTGAGTTGTTCGATACCAAAATAGACAGAATTTGCTCCTGCATGAATCGCCGCACTGAGTGAATCAAATGACCCCGCTGGGGCCATAATTTCTATACGATCTCGCGCTTCTTTCATAGACTATGATACTTTTTTTGGTGAGGGTCTCTTTGTATAGAGAAATACCCCAAAAACTACGAGAACCATAGCAAAATATTGTGCTGGAGTCAATCCTAGATACCGCACATCACCAGTAGCAAACGATGCCTCAGCACGCCAAAAATCGAGAATAAACCGCAACAGACCATAATATACAAACAACAGCGGAGCAAACAGATCTTCTTTCTTTTTTTTCTTCAAGACAAAAAACGCAATCGCCAATGGAACAAGGCCCAGTATTTCAAGAAAGGCCAAATCAAGTCGCTTTCCCTGTGGAGAATCAAATGCAAGAAAACACTCAGACTCTTTTCCGAGATGATCATGGATCATCAGGCACCCAATACGTCCGACCATCCACCCAAAAAGTGCACTGTAGGCAATGATATTTCCGTATATTGTCAAAAATTGTGTTTGAATTTTTTTTCGCTTGATTGCAATGACAAAAGCAAGCATCGCACCGACAAGCCCACCAAACGATGACAAGCCTCCATGCCAAATCGCAATAATTTCTGCTGGATGTGCTATGAAAAAAGTAGGTTCATAAAAGAATACGTGAAACAATCGCGCCCCAACCACACCGAAAAAAATCATCTTCAATGCAAGATCCAAAAGTGGTTCAGCAT
>PFPJ01000003.1 GCA_002792995.1 Candidatus Magasanikbacteria bacterium CG_4_10_14_0_2_um_filter_41_10
TCCTGCTGAGATTCGTCTCCGTGCAGAAGAAAAAGCAACACAACAAAAAGAAGATGAAGTCGCAGGAGAAATGACAGAGGTAATGATCGATGATTTTGTGGATTTGCACATGTCGTATCCCATCAGATGGCATATCAAGCAGTGGCGTGGGGGAGTCACTGTAGAAGACCCTGCGACCGGTTCCTACATGACTGTCGCAGAGCAGCTTGTATCGCCACCAGAAGATAGTACGGCAAAGCCTATTTCAGTAGATGGTGTATCGGGGACTGTTCGTACAGTTACAATAGATGGAAAAGAAATTATGGTTGCAGATTTGCTGTATAATGGACAAGCGTTGCAAGTGAGTGGAACGAGCGATATGTTTGAAAATTTATTCCAACATCTTGATTTTGTCAGTAGTACTAGCCCGACAATTACGGACGATCGTCCACTCAATGAATGGGATATCAAAGAAGGACGGCTCTGTGCGCAAGTGATCACATACGCAAAGCAATCTGATGAAGGTCAGTGTCAGGCATATGCAACGCCTTGTGCTGTGCCGGATGGGTGGCAGGTGTGTGAAGGAAGTTAAAAAATAAAAGATACAGTTTATAACACTGTATCTTTTATTTTTATTGCTATTTTCATTGGGTACCTATAGTATAGATGTCTACTCATGATATATTGTTATATGGAAAAAGAAGAATTGTCATTTTCACAAGACGATTTTGCGTGCTTGAAAAAAGCAATGCAAAAATATAATATAATTGGAAGAGTTAGTTTAGGAATTGGCGTCATTGGAACACTTCTTCTTTTAATAGATAAAGCGGGTATATATCCGATACTCGCTTTTGATAAAGGATATACAATTTTCATTGTTACTATTGTAACAATGATGGTATTTTATATTCGTGTATATTTCCAAAATAAAAAATATCAACAGGATATGCGTGAAGGGATAAAAATTAAGAGAGTGACGAATATTCGATTTAAAAAATCACTTAATAATGATTTAGAAATAGCATTTGATATATTTGACGATAATATTTCAGACCTTGATGTGTCGCAGAAAATATTTGATCTTGTACAAAAAAAAGATGAATGTACGATTGAATATGCACGACATTCGAAGTACCTGTTGAGTGCGCATCGCAATAGCGATACTTTAAATCTTCTCTCGTAACAATTTAAAACTGCCGCATGATCCACTTTACTTCCGTTGGATAGCTGGCGATGACTGTGCCATTGTATCGGTACAATTTTTGTTGGACCGTACTACTGGCGTAGTACTTTGCAGTATTTTTTTCATTCCCGCACAGATGTGAACCCACATTCATAATGGATTCTTCCATGGTTTCAAATGGAATTTGTGCCCCACCCCAGCCAAACGGATTGTTGTATTGCATATGCTTACCGCCACTTGACTCTCTGACGGCAATCGCTGGGAGGAGCCGCCAGTCCATACCACATTGATCTGCAGATGTTACAAATACTTCCCCATATCCTTCGAGGGGCATATGGTATGTGGCAAAATAAGCATCTATGCGTGATGCGCGGTCGTCGTATAAATCATATACAAATTTTGGACGTAACAATAAAAATAGTATTCCAATAATAACAAGACTTCCAATCATACTCACCAGTCCAACGAACATCCAACGTAATGGCATTGTTGTGAGTATCTTTTTTTTCTTTTGTTTTCGAAATACACGTGTGAGAACCTTTATTTTTTGTCGTTTTTTCTTTTTTCGAGGCATAGATTTATGAAAAAAGTATAGCATGATTGAGTATAATATTACATGCATATATTGACAAAAGTGCAATTTGTAGTGTAAGTTCTATATTCATTGCATATTTCATGTTATATTGACTCCATTATTTAAATACTTTTTTTTATAAATACCAAACACTATGTCTGAAGAAACAAATCCTTGTCCTTCATGTACGTCTCCCTATGGATATGCGGTAAACAGTGCCATATATTCCTGCCCTGAATGTGGGCATGAATGGAATCTCGATGAGCCAAAGGAAGAGGGACTTGTGGTCAAAGATATGAATGGGATCATCTTGGAAGATGGCGATGCGGTCATAGTCATGAAGCAATTGCCAGTAAAAGGATCTTCCCCTATAAAAGCAGGCACAAAAGTAAAAAATATTCGTCTCACGGATGGAGATCATAATATTGATTGCAAAATTGACGGATTTGGTGCCATGGCGTTGAAATCTGAATTTGTGAAAAAGGCATAAGGATTTTGGAATTTTGAGTATATCAATAAAAAACACCACTAAAATTTGTGGTGTTTTTTAAGCGGGGTTGACGTCGTGTTTTCGGAACTTTTGGAGATTTTTAATAAAGTTTATAGTACTATTTACTAATACTGTTTGAAACAGTATTATAAATATATAATCTATTGAATAATCATAATATGGATTCACAAGAAGAATATGATGATTTGATATCTCAATATCAAATTAAATTGCAAGAACTCAGGGTTGCTGAAAGGCGTCGTAGGGATCAAAGTATAATTTTGTTTCTTGATAAAGAAAGAAATGCTATTCATAATAAATTGAGAAAACTAGGTTTGTCCATTGGAAAAAGCTCCCAGGATATAATGTTAGATATATTAGCTTCAGAAGGTGATTTGTCAGAGTATCAGTTACCAGAATTTAAAGTATTGAGGACTGCACGGGCAATGAATAAAATTGATCTTATATTTGTGATGGATGACAAAGGTGGCCCAAAAGAGACAATTACTTATCAAGCTTTATCACATTATGAGTTGCCTAAACATTTAGAATCTTTTATACCTTTTGGTGAACAAGAGAACTGGCATTTATTTGATAATCAAGGTTATACTTTTCATAGCCCTGATGAAGAAGAAAGAAAAACTAGAATGCACCGTCTTATAGATATGTCTTCAGGTTCTCTTCAAGAAGTAGAGATCATTAGTTATGATTCTTTTCATAATGCTACTACACTTTTTGGTGTCGCTTGTTCTGCTGATGATTTAGAAAAAATATTTTCTATAATTCGTGAACATCGTACAGAAATTTCAATTTCTAGAGATTTTTTTGATAATGAAAAAATAAAAGAGGATTTTTTAAGGATACTTGAAAAAGACTTAAATTATATTTTGGAAAGAGATTTGGATGAACATGAAACTTATGGATACCTTGTTAAAAGGTTGAAAGAATATGTTATCCATAACGTACCAATGGATGCCAAAATGGCAGAAAAAGTAAATGATTTATTTGAATCTTATATTGAAAAGGCTGTATATATAGATAGAAAAAAGGAGGTAGATATTGAGACATCTGCCGAAATGGATTTAATAGATGAAACTGAAAGAAAATATCCAAAAGAAAGTCAATTGCCAAAAAGAACATCCATGAACAAAAGATAATATTCATAAAAAAGTTAGCTGTATTAAGCTAACTTTTTCGGTGCGGAGAGAAATCAACCGTATTAGAAATCAAAGTCTATAATTCAGCATTTGAATCATGAGGAATTTGTGTTTTTAGTACTTTTCCAAAAAACACTGGTTCAATCAATTTATTATGTATATTTATATACATTTTGTTATCTATGAATTTACAATTTCCACTCATTATTTCACTTTTATTCTCTTTAAGACAATTTATTATTACAGTACCACCTATGCCATTTAATTTTTTCTCTTTTGCTATATCCAATATGGTTCTAGAAATAATAGAACCCTCCAAGAGGTGCTCCTGGTTTTTGCCTTTATTTGGATTTAGTTCTATTGTCGCAAGTAAAGAATCTGAAATTTCGTCTTCTGTAATTTTTCCTTGTCCTCTGGCTATATATTGACCATATTCTGCACTAGATTTATTGAATTCAAGCTTACCATTTAAGACACCAAACTCAACACAGAAAAGAAAGTAGTCTGGTAAATCATCTAGTGTTTCTTTTTGTTGGCTGATAGCTTCTCTTATAAAATCAGGTATTTGTGGATGGCTTGATTCTCTTAAGGTATCAAAGATATTTTTATTAGCCTGCATTTTCATTTTCTTATTTATAAGTTGCAAGGTCTCGTCCTCCTCCAAAGCTTTTCTAATCTCTTTTTCTTTTTTGGTATCAAATTTGTGTTCTTCTTTATATATTTTTACCATTTTAGATATTTTTTTTACATTGATTTTTCTTCCTTTTTT
>PFPJ01000071.1 GCA_002792995.1 Candidatus Magasanikbacteria bacterium CG_4_10_14_0_2_um_filter_41_10
GAGAATTTTATCAGCTCGATTGCGAAGTCAGTTTTATGTCGCGTGATGAATTTTTTGATCTTGTAGAACCCCTCTTTGTGGAATTGACAGAACAGATTGCAGGGAAAAAAATACAACAAACACCATTTCCACGTATTCCATTCAAACAAGCAATGGAAGAGTACGGCAGTGATCGACCAGATTTGCGTTTTGGATTGAAACTGGTTGATGTTACCGCGTGGGGCAATGCAAGTGATTTCAAGGTATTTGCTACTGCGCCGTTTGTTCGTGCACTCAAGATTGACGGCGGACATGAATGGAGTCGAAAACAAATCGAAGAAGAATTTGAAGATACTGCAAAACGTGCACATGCAAAGGGACTCGCATGGATGAAGTTTGTCGATGGCACAGCGGACGGTGGTGTTGCAAAGTTTTTTTCAGAAGAACAACTCAGTGCATTGAAACAGTCACTGTCTCTTACTGAAAATTGTATTGTCTTTTTCGTTGCAGATGAATGGGAAGTGAGTTGCAAAGCGCTCGGTGCAGTTCGAGACTATGCAGGAAAGAAGTTGGAACTTGCAGATCAAAACGTGATTGCCTGGGCATGGATTGTTGATTTTCCATTTTTTGAAAAGAATAGTGAAACAGGGAAAATTGATTTTGGACACAATCCATTCTCAATGCCACAAGGTGGTCTCGAAGCATTGAATTCACAAAATCCACTCGACATTCTTGCCGATCAATATGATATTATCGCCAATGGACTCGAACTGAGTTCTGGGGCGGTGCGAAATAAAGATCCAGAAGTCATGTACAAAGCATTTGAGATAGCAGGATATTCAAAAGAACAAGTTGATGAAAAATTTGGTCACATGATTGATGCATTTGAATATGGTGCGCCTCCTCATTGCGGATTTGCGCCAGGGATAGAACGTCTTGTTATGGTGTTGAAAGGGGAAACAAATATTCGTACCGTTATTCCATTTCCAAAAAATCAAAAAGCAGAAGAACCTATGATGGGCAGTCCTGCCTTTGTGGATGAAGCTCAATTGAAAGAATTGGGGATTCAACTTCGGAAGCAGGTATAATTGGGAGGGAAAGACGTTGACGAATTTTAGTTTTTTTTCATGGACTGTACTTTGTGTATTCCTGTGTACAATGGGATGCAATATCTTCCTGCATCACTTGCATCTCTTTCTTCAGCACCTGCGTGTATTTCAGACGTCGTGTTTCTTAATGATGGAAGTACCGACTTTTCTTTGGCAACGATGTCACAGTATCGCGATGCGCACTCGTTTCATACACAGGTACATTCATGGGATGTGAATAGTGGAAAAGGTGCCGTCCTGACACGTGGTGTCATGTCAATGGATCTGAGTACGCCGTATATTGCGTTTACCGATGTAGAATTTCCGTACGGGCTTGCATCGATTGCTGAAGCGTGTGCGTATCTCGATACGCATCCAGATGTAGGGATGGTCATCGGCGATCGCACGGCGACTGCTTCTGGCAAACGACAATATCATGTGTATCGATATATTGCGACCAATATATTTCGCCTGTTGTTGCCTTCAGCTGTACGAAATATTCACGACACGCAGTGTGGTCTCAAAGTGATGCGAAGCGATTTGGCACGAACATTATTTTCTCGAGTACGAACAAAACGGTGGGTATTTGATATTGAGCTTCTCTTGAGCGCTGTGCATCATGATATTGGTTTGTATGAAATGCCTGTTTCTATCAAACCAGAATGTGTGAGAGGTATAGGTGGTGTATCATTACTTCGTCATGGTGCCAAAATAGTAAAAGATATTAGTACAATACGATGGTATGAAGCTCGTGGATGGTATAAAACATAGTGGAAGAAGAACGCATGTTGCTGTCTTTTTGTTGTTGGCAAGTGTGGTGTCACTTGTGTATTGGTCTGTGGTATCCCTTGGATTTTTTAGTGATGATTATCATATGTTGTGGGTGACGCAAGGTCATCAGGGAAGTGTTTTTTCGTATATATTGACGAATCTTATTGGTGAGCGTGGGGGACATTCCTATGGGCCCACATTTAATATTGTATTCACAGCACAATATGCACTGTTTGGCATGCGTGCACTGGGATATCATGTGGTGAGTATTCTGTTTCATCTCGCAACAAGTTTTTTTCTGTATTTGTTGGTATATCGTTTGCTTGGTCGTCGTAGTATCGCTGTTGTTACTGGATTATTGTTTGCTGTGTTCCATACACATGTGTCGAGTATTGCATGGATTTCTGTTCAGCCACACCTCATTGCCACATGCATGACGGTTCTTGGTATGTGGTTGTATCTATTATTTTTGGATACTCGAAAAAACGTGTGGTATGTTGGAGCACTTTTGGCTTTTTTGTTTGGTGTTTTTGCAAAAGAAATTGCCATTACCTTTCCTTTGTTGATGGTGGTGCTGGTCGTTTGGAGAAGAAAACAATCGTCTTGGACAGCTGTGTTCAAACGATGTTGTATGCATCTTTTGTTTCCGGCGATCATTGTCGTTACATATCTCTTTCTCCGTCGATATACGACAGGGATTAGTATTGGATTTTATGCACAAGAACAGATCCCTCTGGACCTTGCGAGGATGTGGCACATGTTTCTTGAGTTGACGGCAAATATGTTTGTGGCTCAGCCGTATCGACACGTATTGGTAGTGTGGGCTGATACACATATCGTGCGTACACTTTTTGGTTTTGCTGTCCTCGCGTCACTCCCATACATTTTTGTCAAAAAAAAATCATGGGATATTTACGTGGCATCTCTCGTGTATGGTTTGTTGACGCTCCCTGTGTTGCAAGTAGGATATAATACGCTCACCAATGAAGGAGAACGATATACATATCTTCCTTCTACTTTTTTTATCTTTGCGTCGGTATTGTTGTGTTGGAACGTGGGACAACGTTTGAAAAAAAACGCACAATATTTTTTTCGTGGGGTTCTTCTTTTTTCCTGTATACTATGGTCTGTTGTATTGTCGTATGACAAACTTGCTGATTGGCAGGTAACGAATACTATTGTCCATGATGTTCTGCGAAGTTATACGAGTTTGTCTTTTGAGCCAGATGACTATATCTATCTCATTGGTATGCCAGACACGCTCAATGGAGCTCAGTTGTTTCGGAATGCCAGTATCTATATGTTTGCATTAGAAACGAAGACATCTCCCATACACGGTGATCGTATTTCTATGTTTCATATGATTACGAAACAGGCATATCAACAATCACAATCATCCGTAGTACAAAACAATGTGGGGGATGATGTCGATACATGGAAAATGCGAGATCCAGAGATGGAATTAGGGAGTCGCGCCTTTCATGGAGTGCCGATAGTCGAGCACACATATGCAAACTTTTCGTTGGATGACTTTCGCAAGACAGATGAGTCGGGCACGGCTATTCATATTGTGCGTTCACCAACACAGATTGCTCAAGCACAAAAAGATGATGTTCGCATAGGAGTATTGTATTATACAAATGGCACGTTGGAAAAATTGTATCTGGATGAGGAAAAAGGAGTCATCAACCCTTGAAAAACAGTACTGATATACGATAGTATGTAGTCACGTTATATATTTCACATGGATCTTACACTAAAACAATTTACTGGACCATTTGATTTATTGTTGTCTCTTGTTGAACAACAGGAACTCAAGATTACAGAGATAACGTTGTCTGAAGTGACAGAACAATATCTTCTGCATCTTGATAGTATGGAAGAGGATCAGGCAGAAGAACTTGCGGATTTTCTTGTGGTTGCTGCAAAGTTGTTGTATCTCAAATCAAAGCGATTGTTGCCAGAATTTTTGCCAGAAGAGGAAGAGGATACAGATGGTCTTGAAGCGCAGTTGAAGCTGTACAAGCAGTTTGTCGATGCGAGTAAGGGCATTGATCAATTGTGGCAAAACAAGAGTATCAGTGCCTTCCGACATGAGCCTCCACGAGTAGCGGAAACATTTGTGTTGCCACCAGGGTTGACTCTAGAGAAATTGGAACAATCTATGGTACACTTAGTGTCTCGTATTGCTCCACCAAAGCAATTACCAAAGACCCATATTGATAGAGGCATTTCGCTCAAAGAACGTATTGATCGTATAAGGACACTCCTGAAGCAAAAAAAACAATTTCGTTTTTCCGATGCCCTTGAAGATGCACATAATAAGACAGAAATAATTATTGGATTTCTTGCTATTCTCGAACTCGTCAAGCAACAGTCACTTCGGTTGGATCAGGATGGAACGTATGGAGATATTATGATTACGAGGACGTAATAACATTTTTTTGTAGTGACTATTATTGCGATATGACACTGTTATCAACACTAGAATCCATTCTCTTTGTTGCGTCAAAACCATTGACCATCGTTCAGCTTGCCAAAGCACTTGATACTACCAAAGAACATATTGCTGACGCACTCGAGACACTTATACTGAAATATAATCATGATGATAGTGGTATTCATATTTTGAGAGAAATCGATACTGTACAGATGGCTACCAATCCTGCACATGCCGACGTGATCGAAGGATTTGTTAAACATGATGTATCTGGTGAACTGCCAAAAGCTCAACTTGAGACACTTACCGTTATTGCATATCGTTCACCAATTACCCGTGCAGATCTCGAACAAATCCGTGGTGTGAACTGCGCTATTATTCTTCGAAATCTTATGATGCGTGGTCTTGTGGAACAGTATGATAGTAGTGATGATATATTACCAACGTACGTATTGACGATGGATGCACTCTCGGCGCTTGGCATTGCTGACACAAGTCATTTGCCACAGTATGATATATTGAGTATTCATGATAATATTACATACGCACTCACAGGAAATGAGACCGAATTGTAACGATCCCATTATGAATTTTCTTGATATACAATCTGGGGTGAAGGACCGATCGAATAGTTGGCGGAATGTGCTTGCTATTGGGGTTTTAGTGGTTACTCTTGGCGGTGTGGGGTGGTCTTTTGCATCATCCTTTTCGTCTGGAAGTGTCGCCGACTTTTTTGTGCATGTTGCTCCTGGAGGTTTCCCCTTGGCAGAGGATAAGGCTGTCGTCAAAGCGGGTGGTGACATCACTGTTGCACCTATCAATGTGCCTCAGCCACCACAACTTATTGGGGATCTTGTTCCTGCGAGTACGTTTGCTGCAGAAGGATTATTGGTTAAAGATGTGGCGTCAGGAGCATTACTTTATGAAAAACATGCGTACGACCCACGACCGCTCGCAAGTATTACAAAACTTATGAGTGTGCTTGTTATTTTGGAAAAATCTCCAGATTGGGCAACATCGACCATAGTCGTTTCAGATGATGTTCCGGATACACATATGTATGCCGGTGATACACATACGCTTGAGGAATTATGGCAAGCGGCATTGATTGGATCTTCCAATAAAGCAATCTTGACCCTTGCCGATGCTGTAGGATGGCCTCGAGATGCCTTTATCGAACGTATGAACCAAAAAGCACTTGAACTAGGTATGCGTGATACACATTTTACTGAGCCAAGTGGATTGGATCCTGGCAATGTATCAACTCCTTCTGATGTTGATATTTTGTTACAAGAGGTATTGAAACATGAAAAAATTCAAAAAACATTATTGATGAAAGAAGTACAGCTGTATTCAAAAGAACGTGATTCACAACACCATATATGGAGCACCGATTGGTTGTTATTGGGTTGGATTCAGCATGGGTTTGCCGATATTCTGGGTGGCAAAACTGGATATATTCCTGAATCTGGATACAATTTTACTGCTCGTGTGGCGGATAGCCTTGGTCACCAACTCGATATAGTCGTATTGGGAGCGCCAACGCATGAAGAACGGTTTACCGTATTGAGAGATGCAGGAGAATGGGCTTTTCAAAATTATACGTGGGGAGATCAAACATCTTCATCTACTGAGGGGATTTTATGAAGAAACAAACAATGATATTGAATATTGTCTGGGTGACTCTCTTGTTGGCTCTCATTATTTGGTTGAATACATTTTTGATATCATATAGTGATACTATTCGTGACATGTTATCACGGTTTGGATATGTGAGCATGTTTATTTTGGCTGTCGTGAGTGGATTCAATTTTATTCTGCCAATTCCGGTCATCGGATTTTATCCATTATTTGCAGAATTAGGGTTTGCTCCATTCCTTATTGTATTGGTTCTTTCTCTTGGCATGACACTGGGGAATAGT
This sequence comes from Candidatus Magasanikbacteria bacterium CG_4_10_14_0_2_um_filter_41_10, assembly GCA_002792995.1. Classification (GTDB taxonomy): domain Bacteria; phylum Patescibacteriota; class Patescibacteriia; order Magasanikbacterales; family UBA922; genus UBA12086. The sequence goes on from PFPJ01000071.1 coordinate 6,201, forward strand.
ATTGGTTATATGGTTGGGCATATGGGCAAGGATATTGTTCGGATGAAATCAGGAGTTCGAGTACGAAAACTTTTTGACAAGTTGTATACCCGTCATCAAGTGTTGCCATTTTTTTTACTTTTTTTCTATACCGCCTTTGTCCCGTTGCCAAATGAATTACTCGTTATCCCTATGGCGTTGGCAGGGTATCGATTTCGTTCTATGGGTATTCTCTTGTTTTTAGGAAATTTTCTTTTTAATATCATCGGAGCATTTGGTATTATGAGTATTATATCGCTCTTGTAATGTATGATTACACTCAATCCTACAATGTGGTTTTCGTCCCTTCCTCATGAATGGTCAGTCTTTTTTTTGTCGATGTTGCCTATTACAGAGTTGAGAGCTGCTATCCCAATAGGACTTTCCGTATATCATCTTTCTATTCCTATGACTTGGGTCATGGCTGTGTTCGGAAATCTCGTCCCGTCATTTTTTTTGCTTCTGCTGTTGCCTCGGTTACATGAATGGATTATTCGGCAAAAATGTATTGGCCCATTATTCAAAAAAAAATTGGAAGATGCAGAACGGTATTTTTCTGGTAACCATGCAAAATATGGTGCGATCGCGCTCGTGGTCTTTGTAGGCATTCCACTCCCTATGACGGGTGCATGGACAGGATCGCTTGCATCATTTATCTTCAAGATTCCATTCAAAAAATCTTTTCCTCTTATTACCCTTGGGGTTGGTCTTGCTGCGACGATTGTGACGTTGTTGACGATTTTTGCTGGAGGAGCATGGCGGGCATTATTTATGTAAAGATGTATAAGAAAGAAAAAACACTCGTTTTAGCGAGTGTTTTTTTTGTTTCTAGATTATTTTGAATGAAATGATGGAGAAACGTATAGATGTGTTGATAAAACACAGGAGACTGAACATTTCTAGTTTTTACTGTTGCTGGTATTTGAAAGATTTTTTCATAGCTTTCCAGAACACTTCTTTATTGACACAGTGTGGATTTGTTCCATCACAGTCTTTGTTTTCCAAGATGTTTCCATATTTAGCAAACGTATTTTTATCTTCGTACATATATGGATCATTTTGCAAATTTGCTGTGACGGCAGCATGAGCTTTGTCTACATCTCCACCAGCTTTTGCCAATTCTTCTTCCATCCCAAGATTGTATGCACGGACGAGACCACGGAATTCTGCTGATTTTGCTTCTTTTTGGACCGTATCGAGAGCTTCTCCAAGTATGGCTGTAGTTGGTCCAGATGCGGAGGAATCGACTATATCTAGTATTTCACCAAAGGCAGCTTTTTTTGCTTCATCTGTTATTGTGCTGATGATGTCATCTTTTATCTGATCTTTTATACGACCAGCTTCTCTGTCAAAATCTTGTTGTTCTTGATTCAATCCCTTATCAATCGCAGCTTGTCTTTCTAACATTCTTGAATAGATCAAAAGTGACTCATCATATTTTTTTTCTTTTTCTGTTGGGTTTGCATTCCAGAATTTGAGATAGTCTTTGGCATTGCCGAGTTTTTCATTCCACCGTAATTTTACGAGTTCTGAAGCCTCTAGATTTTCTATATCATTTTTTGGATCATTTTTGTATGCAAGCATCTCACTGAGAGCGTTGTATTCTTTTTCAGTGAGTGTTTCACCTTTGTCACGCAGACTGTCATTAAGGGCAGTGAGGGAATTTTTTGTTTTTTCGTCTATTTTCCCTGTTGCATAATCTACTGCTGTTTGTTTGTTCATTGGATCAGTGAGTGATTCATATTCTTTTTTATTTTCATTATTGATGACTTCCATGTAATCTGTCTTGGTTTTTTCCAATGCATCGAGCTGTCTTTGCAAATCTGCATCTGGATTGTCTGCCAATTCTTTTTTCAAAAAATCAATTTGTTCATCTATCTCAATGACTCTGCCAGGATATACCGATGGGCTTACTTGTGAAATACATTCTGCTCTGTCAGCTCCTGTCAATTCAACACAACCTGAAGGATTTTTGAATTTGATCGATGTACTTAAAAGACATTCTTCTTTGGTGTAAGAGTAAGGTCCACCTTCAATTTTATCGCACGTGCCAAGGTCACCGGTATTTTCAGCAATACGGAGATAGCACTTGTCTTTTGGTGGGTTTGATCCTGAATCTTGAAAGTCTTCGCCTTTTATATTTTCACACGTATCAGGATTAGCATCTTGAATAGCGGCATTCTGCATACAATGGTCAGGGTTGTCATAAAATTGACACGCCCACTCATTTATAGTGCTTACGCAACCTGTGAGAAATAGAGGGGCAATGAGGAATGTAGCAACGAAGGCAGATTTTTTGGCTACATTTTTGTTGAGTACTGTTTTGACAATGAGTATCAAAGTCCAAATAACGAATATCCACAATAAAAATTTTGTGGTAGATAACAATGGTATGCCAATATAATAAATGACACCTCTGCCAATATCTGTGTACTTGTTTTCAAAAAAAACTAATTGTCTTGCCAAAAAATACCAAGGCATTGTCATGAGGAATGCAAGAGCGGGAAATATAAGTTTGCACTTTTGTACTTTGGTTTTTTTTAAGATAGCATACAGAATATATCCACCGAGCATAGAAAAAAATCCTAGTGCAAGTCCTGCAAAAATACTGTATGTACTAAAAATTTTTGTTATACGTGGGTCAGTAATATCAGGGTATTTGATCTGTGCCAAATCATACGAAAAAAAATAAAAAAGACCGCCAAAAGCGATCCAAAATAACAGAGGCATAAGAGCCGAATGTAAAAAGAATTTTTTTGCCTTTTTTTCTTTTGTACTGTTCTGTATCTCTATGAGTTCTTCTGTGTGTTCTTCTGGCTGTTGGGCTATGTGTTCTTCTTCCATATGATATATGAAAATAAGTATAAGAGCCTACTCTGATGGTAGCATAACACGTTTTTTCGTTTCGTACAGCCTATTTGTTGATATTTTTTTACTCCACCGTCAACAATGCAACTTCTGGAGGATTAAACAATCTTGCACGGGTGCCACTTTCTCCTGTTCCACTGGTCACAAAAATCTGTGTATTGGTGTCAACTTGGTGAAGTCCCTGATACCAGTCGAGGGGAATGGGTTCATCGAGCCTGCCGATAGGACCCAGAAATGGAAGGCGAATTTGTCCACCATGGGTATGTCCTGAGAGGACAAGGTCTATATCCTCCTTTGTCGCAAGCCATATGGCCCCTGGATTATGTATAAGCGCAATAGTTGGTATATCCTGCGGTTTATCCTTTAGGACGTCAAAAGAGAGCTTTTCTGCAAGATAGGAGTCTCCTCCAAAAAAGGCAATTTCTTGGTCATGAATGGTGGTGGTGACGAGTGTATTTGTAAGATATCGTATCCCGATAGCTTTGAATGCACGTTCTGCATCTTTGCTCATGTCTCCAAAAAAATGCAGTGAGTCTAAACTATTTCTTTTGCCTCCTATGCCATACTCGTGATTTCCTGGAATGGCATATACAGGGATACCGGCATCGATAAGGCGAGAGAGTGGCGTAATGTACATCGTTTCATCAATATCTCCAGGAGTATTGTCGAGTTGATCACCCGCGAGCATGACGATATCTGGATGAAGCAGTAAAATACGATCAACAATATGTGTGACATGTTCTGTTTTGGTATACGGACCAAGTTGGAAATCAGAGACCAATGCAATCGTAAACGGATGTGTAATATTGGGAATGTGAATAGTTTGTTCGTGTGTGACAAGCAATGTCGGTTCAACAAAACTGCCGTATGAGATGGTTATTGTCCCCAGTAATAACAATACCACAAAAGCATGTATACTTTTTTTGTGTCGATATTCCCAACTTTGTACTCTTTTTTTTGCACTATAATAGAGTACTCCGGCTGGCAAGAGAGTACCCACAATACCGATCGTGATGAGAAGGTCGAAGTATACTTGCATAGGTTCTATATGGTGCCCTGGGAGAGACTCGAACTCTCACGATGTTGCCATCACTGGATTTTGAGTCCAGCGCGTCTACCAGTTCCGCCACCAGGGCATAAAGCAAGGCCTACTATAGCGAAAAATAGCGAGCTTGTCAATTTTATGGTATACTGGTTTTCAAACGTTCTATGGCCAGAATTATCGCTGTTGTCAATCAAAAAGGAGGCGTGGGGAAAACCACGACTGCCATGAATCTTGCTGCTCACCTTGCCGAAGTTGGCAAATTTGTGTTGCTTGTAGATATGGATCCACAGGGGAATGCAACGAGCGGTCTTGGTATCAATATCGATACCTTGGAACATGGAATATACGAAGCATTGGCAAGACAAAAAAGGGTTCACGATGTGATTCATAATACAACGCATGAAGGACTTCGAATTTTACCAGCAACATCAAATCTTGCTGGGGCAAATATCGAGCTTGTGGATATGGAACGCAGAGAATTTCAGTTGTCTGAGCTTTTGGAAGAAGTGACTCATGCATATGATTATATTATCATTGATTGTCCTCCGTCACTTGGTCTGTTGACAATCAATAGTCTTGTCGCTGCGCATGAGTTGTTGATTCCTGTACAAGCTGAATATTATGCACTCGAAGGACTTGGTCAATTGTTGAAAACCATTCAGCTTATTCGAGAACATATCAAACCAAATCTTGAAATTTTGGGTGCGGTCATCACAATGTTTGATAAACGCACAAAACTTTCTGGTGATATCATGGATCAATTGTATAGATATTTTCCTGACACTATTTTCCGATCCGTTATTCCACGAACGATACGATTGGCAGAAGCTCCCAGCTTCGGGCAAACGATTTTGCAATATGATCCAAAAGGAAAAGGATCTCGTGCATATGAACGATTGGCGCGAGAGATTTTGGAAAAACATCAAACATAAAATTACAAATTTCTAATTACCTAATTCACCTAATAAAATTTCAAAATAGTATTTTTTCATTATAATTTTTGGCATTTTATTTTGAATTAGATAATTAGATGAATTAGAAATTTATAGTATATGGCACTTGGTAAAGGACTTGATTCTCTCATCCCTACACAATCAAAACGAAAAACATTTCGAAAAGAAACACCGTTATCTTCGTCTGCAAATAATGCTGATCGTGTGTGGCATATTCCGCTTTCTGATATTACCCCAAATCCAGACCAACCACGAAAAGAATTTTCTCATGCTGAGATGGAACAACTTGTCGCTTCTATTAAAAAGCATGGGGTGATGCAACCTATTACTGTGACAGAAAAAGAAGATGGGGGATATGAAATCATTGCAGGAGAACGCCGTTTTCGTGCATCGATGATTGCCGAAATGCCGACTGTTCCCGCACTTGTGCGCAGTGCGACCAATCAAGAAAAATTGGAACTTGGACTTATTGAAAATATTCAAAGACAAGATTTGAACCCTATTGAAGAAGCGTTTGCCTATGAGCGATTGATGAATGAATTTGGCTTAACCCAGCAAGAAATTGCAGATCAAGTAGGGAAAAGCAGACCACTCATTGCCAATACAGTTCGTCTGTTGGATCTTCCTGAACCCATCCAAAAAGGACTCATCGATGGTGTCATCTCTGTCGGAAAAGCACGTGCGTTGTTGAGTTTGAAAGATGAAACAGAACAACTGCAGATGTATCAAAGTATGATCGGCACGACTGCCACTGTGCGAGAAGTAGAGCATGCTATCGCAGGGAAAGGACAGCAGTCAAGAAAGGGTTCTGTCCGACGTGATCAGCAACTCGTGAGTGTGGAAAAACTTCTCGAAGATCGACTTGGTTCCCGAGTACATATTAGTGGCAAAGGGGAAAAAGGAACTATCCAAATTTCATATTATTCAAAAGATGAATTGAAACGACTTATCGACGAACTCTCTTAGTGCATCAGTGATATATAAATAAAAAAGACGATGTATATATGTACATCGTCTTTTTGTTTTCTCATACCTAATTCTCTCATACCTAGCACCTATTTATTTCGGTAATACACTTTTGATCCAACTCATACGTTTTTTTTTGGATGCATTTTTTATATGCGCTTTTGCAGTATGTGTTTTTACAAAATTGATCCAATCTGGGTTTGGTTCTTTTCTATTTTTATCGAGAATGATGTCAATGACATCGCCATTTTTTAATTCAGTATCAAGACTTACCATTTTATCGTTGACAATGGCACCATTACATTTATTTCCGATGTCTGTATGGATGTGATAGGCAAAGTCTATAGGCGTCGCGCCATCTGGAAGGTCGATCACATCTCCTTTTGGGGTAAACACGAAGATGCGTGATTGTAAAAAATCTACTTTCATTTCTTCCAGATCATTGAGTTTTGTAAGCATGTCTTTTTGGATTTCGGCTAGTTCTTTTGCCCATGCCACTTCTTTTTTTGGCATACGAGCGCCTTCTTCATCATAATGCCAGTGTGCGGCAATACCAAATTCTGCTTCTTCATGCATTTCTTCGGTACGAATTTGAAATTCTACAAGTTCTCCTTCTTCTGTAAATACGGTGGTATGGAGCGACTTGTATCCATTTGGTTTTGGTTGAGAAATGTAATCTTTGATACGACCTTTCATTGGACGCCAAACATGATGCAAGATACCGAGTGCTGCATAACAGTCTGCTACTGTTGGGACGATGACACGAATCGCTACAAGATCATAAATTTTTGCGATCTGGTTATCTTTTCTGAGAAGTTTTTGATAAAAACTATAGAGACGTTTTTCTCTTCCGTAGAGTTCTTTGAGATGAACACCTGCTTCTGTGAGTTCTGCTTTTGCAGTATCTTCAATTTTCTTTAAAAATTTTTCTTTCCCTGCAAGTTTGTCCTCTCGTATTTTTTTTGTTCGTTCATATTCTTTTGGGTATACAAATTTGAACGATAAATCTTCCAGTTGTCCTTTCATTTCTGCCATACCAAGTCTATTGGCAATAGGCGCGTAAATTTCGAGACTCTCAAGGGCAATGCGATATCGTTTTTGTGGAGGTAATGCATCGAGCGTCGACAGATTGTGGATACGATCTGCAAATTTGATAATCATGACCCTGACATCTTCTGCCATGGCGACAAACATTTTTCGAAGATTTTCGATATAGCGTTCGACACCTCGATATTTCAATTTTCCAAGTTTGGTAATACCTTCGACAAGTTTGCGAATTTCTTCTCCAAAGTTTTTTTCAAGCTCATCAAGCGTTACTTCCGTATCTTCTGGTACATCATGAAGAAGTGTCGCCACTATAATGACTGGATCTATTTTCATGTCTGCTACAATGTGTGCAGCACCGAGTGGATGAACGATATACGGTTCACCAGATTTCCGAAATTGTCCACTGTGTGCTTCTGCCGCAAATTCGTATGCAAGACGAATAATATCTAAATCAGCCTGTGGGGCATAGGCTTGTACTTTCTCTAACAGGCCTTCAATTGTGAGTTTTTTATGTTTTGTCATAAGACAACGAGTCTGCGTTCATCCTATCGTAGGATGGGCTATTTTGCAAGTTTACTTTTATTGAAACAAAAAACATCTGTCAATTATGACGGATGTTTTTTGTTCCTCTTTTCTTCTTGTTCTTGTCTTTCTATATCACTAAAATTTCGTAAATCTTCCCATTTTTTGCGGAAATTTGGGGCATCGAGATAGTCGACAAATGTGTTGTATTGAGAATGTGTTTTACTTATACGCTGTGCGTGTTTTATAGGACACCAGTAGCGTTCAGTTCTGCCAGATATTTCTGTTGCATACCGCATGAGATTATTGAAATAGCTACAGTACCCACAGTTTATTTTTTCCAGCCAGTTGAGGTGGGGAAGCCGTTGGCGGTCGAAGATAAAATAATCACGGGCTTTGACCAGTGGAATCCCATAGAGGCGAAAGGCGACACGATGATATATCTCAAGGCATAGGTGAAAGAATGTGCCAGGAATAATCATGCCATATATAAAAGGCATGCTAATGAGATACCGAAGATTGATAGGGAATAAGCTTTTGAGTGAGCTTATTTTCCATTGTTTTAGTTTTGTTTTCTTTTTTTTTAGTTCAGTCAAGACATTGGTCTTCTCATCCAGCGTATTCATGGCACGTTCAAACGCAGCGAAAATTTCATCGCCAAATTCAGAAAGTTTTTTTAGTTCTATCTCTTTGCTCGTGCCCAACTTGTCTTGGATTTTTTTGAGGCGTGCTTGAAGCTCTTGTTTAGTTTTGTTTATCATAAGATATACAGTATACAGGAGGAAAGAACTTTGGGGAATATCAGTATGTTAAAACATACCTCTGGAGAAGTATGTGTTAACATATGTGTCAATTTATTCACTTTTTTTCTTTTTACTCCAAGTTCGTTTTGGTTTTTTCTTTGCTTCCTCTATGAGTACTTGGCATTGTTCGAGTGTGAGTGTTGTGGGGTCCGTATCTTTTGGAATTTTTGCATTTACTTTCCCTGCTTTGATGTATGCGCCATAGCGTCCTTCTCTGATTTCGATGTCTTCTTCCACAAATGCTTTGATTAAGGCTTTTGCTTTTTTTTCTTTTTCTGCATTGACAATTTCCTGTGCCCGTTCGAACGTTATCGTATATGGATCATCTTCTTTGATAGAAAAATATTCTTTCCCAATTTGAATATATGGTCCAAACTTTCCAATTGCAACAGTCATGTCCTCACCAGCTTCTGTTTGTCCTATCACTTTTGGGAGTGACAACAGGTGCATTGCTTCTTCCATGGTGACGGTTTGTATTGATTGTCCTTTGCCAAGACTGGCGAATTTTGGTTTTTCTTCGTCTTCTTTGTCACCAAGTTGTACGAAGGGTCCATACCGACCGATGCGTGCAAAGACTGGTTTCCCACTTTTTTCATCAATACCTACTTCTCTGATCTGCAGTGTATCTTCTCGAGAGAGTTCTTCTTCTTTTTTTACCAAGTTGTCATGGAATGGCTGATAAAATGTTGCAATGATTGGTTTCCAATCTCGTTCACCAGCTGCTATTTCATCTAAATTTTGTTCCATGAGTGCTGTGAAATCATAGTCAACAATATCTTTGAAATGCTCAACGAGTAAATCATTGACCACCATCGCAATATCGGTTGGTTTCAATCGTTTGTCTTCCAGACGTTCGACATAGCCACGTGCTTCGATTGTTCCAATGGTTGGTGCGTAGGTAGATGGTCGTCCAATGCCGCGCTCTTCGAGTGCTTTGACAAGTGTTGCATCAGAATATCGTGCGGGCGGTTTTGTAAAATGTTGTTCTGGTTTTAGTGTTTCACATACAAGTGGTTGGCCTTCTGTAAGTTCTGGGAGCATTTCGTGTTTAATACTTTCTGGGTACAGTGCGAGCCATCCGTCAAACACACACGTTTGACCATTTGCGCGAAACGTATATTTTATTGCACTGATATCTACCAATGTTTTATTCAATTTTGCTACGCTCATCTGTGTTGCAACAGCACGTTTCCAGATAAGGGAATACAATTTAAATTGATGATCATCGAGGTATTCTTTGATAGAATCTGGTGTCCGTGTTGGGTCTGATGGGCGGATTGCTTCATGTGCTTCTTGTGCACCTTTTGTTTTTTTTGCGTAGACACGTGGTGCCTCAAGTATATATTTTTCTCCGTATGTTTTTTGAACAAATGCGTGTGCCTCTGTCAAAAATTTTTCAGACAAATTTGTTGAGTCAGTACGCATGTAGGTAATAAGCCCTGTTGTTCCTTCTGACCCAAGAGCGATTCCTTCGTAGAGTTGTTGCGCCAGGCGCATCGTTTGTTTTGCAGAAAAACCGTAGACGTTGTTTGCTGCTTGTTGCAAGCTGGATGTAATGAATGCTGGTGGGGGAGTACGCTTTGTTGCTTTTTCTTCAATATGTGAAATAACGTATGATGCTCCGTCAAGATCTTTCAAAATTGTATCAACAGTGCCTTGTTCACCTAGTTCTAATTTTTTTAGTGACTTGCCATCAATTGCATGAAGTTTGGCAACCATTGGATCTGGGAAACTTTTTTTCTCATCTTGAAATAACCCTTCGAGAGTCCAATACTCTTCTGGAATAAACGCTTGAATTTCTCGTTCTCGTTCAACCGTGAGTCGTACGGCAACTGACTGTACTCGTCCAGCAGACAATCCTCGTGCAACTTTTTTCCACAAAAAAGGAGAGAGCTCATATCCGACAAGTCGGTCAAGTACACGACGCGCTTGTTGCGCATCTACTAATTTTTGATCGATCGTACGAGGATGTGCGAGGGCTTCTTCGATCGCATGTTTTGTGATTTCGTGAAAGACAATTCTATGTGCGTTTGCTGGTTTTACTTTTAAAATATAAGCAAGATGCCAAGAAATGGCTTCTCCTTCTCTATCTTCATCAGTCGCGAAGATAATCTCATCACTTTTTAATGCGAGATCTTTGAGTTTTTTGACTTGGGCAGTCTTGTCTTTTGAAACGGTATATGTCGGTTCGAACGTACCACCTTCGATATCGATGCCCATTTTGCTTTTTGGCAGATCTCGGACATGACCAAACGAGGATTCTACGAAGTAGTCCTTGCCAAGGAATTTACTGATAGTCTTCGCCTTTGTCGGTGACTCTACAATAACAAGTTTTTTCATACAAGGCCGAGCATAGAGGAAGATGATCAGATTGTCAACCCTCCCTTAGAGAAGTGTCTGGATCTCGCTACTTACGAAAAGCGAACCGGTGATTAATAGTATATCATGTTTTGTCACTTTTTTTTGTGCCCAGGCGATGGTTTCTTTTGGATGCAAAAATATATCAGTAGGTACGCTTGTTTGTTTTTTCCACATGTCAGCAATGTCTCGTGGAGAAGCAACTTTTCGAAATGGATTGATCGTATTTCGAGTACACGCTATTGCTGTGGGTCGCAGTGTTGCAAGACTTTGTATCATACGGTGGATATCTTTGTCTCCAGAAAATCCGTTGATAATGTAAAGATTACTTTTTTTTGCTTGGTATGCAGGGTGGGCATCTCTCAATGCCTGCAGTGTCTCAACGGTTGTTTGTATTTTATCGACATTGTGTGCACCATCGAGAATAATCAATGGCGATTCAGAAAGAATTTCCATGCGAAGTGGTTGGGTAGCTTGTTGTATCCCTTTGATAATACTTTTTTCTTCAATGCCAATACTACGTGCGACGTGTATGGCAATACTTGCATTCATGCTTTGGTGTGCGCCTATCGCGGTAGTATGAAACTCTGTACCTTGATAAGAACATGTTGTACCGGTGAGGTCAGTCACAATTGTTTCAACTTGTTTCTTGGATATTGTTTGGAATGGCGCAGTAAATTTTTTTGCTTGCATTTCGAGTATGGCGCGAATAGCAGGACTTTGTTCTGCGGTGACAACCGTACAGGGGCCCGTGATGATTCCTGCTTTTCGTACGGCGATTTCTTTTTTTGTTTTCCCGAGCAGTTGTGTATGATCAAGACCAACATTG
>PFPJ01000076.1 GCA_002792995.1 Candidatus Magasanikbacteria bacterium CG_4_10_14_0_2_um_filter_41_10
GGCCATTGTCGATGAGTGTTTGTACTTGATTGATCTGTTCCTGAATATGATCCGTTGCTTTGCACCAGATCGTTGGTTCGAGGATATTCAGTGCTTTCATGTCCTCTTTGAACATTTTTGTATAAAAGTCTGAAATCTCCCAGGCAGTTTTTCCTTCTCGCGCAGCACCCTTTTCCATTTTGTCTTCTCCATTATCTCCATCGTCTGTGAGATGCCCGACGTCGGTAATATTCATGACGTGTTTCACATCATAGCCATGATATTTGAGTGTTCGATGCAAAATGTCTTCAAACACATACGTGCGGAGATTTCCAATGTGTGCATAATTGTAGACTGTCGGACCACAGGTATACAGACCGACCTTGTGATCATGGAGAGGGGAGAAGGGTTCTTTTTGTTTTGTTGCGGTATTATAGAGTGAAAGCATAGTATTCGTTGTATTTAGTTCTTACAGTATAGAGTGGAAAGGTGAGTAATGTAAAGTAGTACACACGTATTTTATTTTATGCTATACTTATCACAACAAACTTTTTCAAAGATGTATGAGTTTATTTTCAAAAGACAACGGATTTCTTGGTGTTGATATTGGAGCATATGGAATTAAGATTGTCCAGCTTCACAAACAAAAAGGGCGTCCGCAACTTTGGACGTATGGTATTGCAGATGGTGCCTTGGATATTCATTTGCCAGAAGTGATAAACAAAACTCCTGAAGAATTGTCGCAAGAAGGCACCATGCTTGGTTCTCACACGACAAAAGTAAAAAAAGATGATACACAGCCGTTGTATTTTGGGGAAAGTGATCCTCGTGTTGATAGATATGCTGAGGTGTTGAAGAGTCTGATGAAAGAAGCTCGAGTCACCACGCGTCTCGCCACCGCGAGTATTCCTGTGTCTCATGTATTTCACACGATAGTGACACTCCCAAAGGTAGAAAAGGAATCAGAGATGAAAACCTATATTAATGCTGAATTGAAAAAAGTATTGACTCGACCACTCGAAGATATGCAGGTGGTACATCAAAAAATTCCAAGCACAAACAACGATGAAAAATATATGCGTGTCCTTGTGACTGCGGCGCCAAAGACAATGGTTGCGTTTTATTCTGCAATTTTTCAAAAAGCGGGGCTTGAACTAAAAGAATTGGAGACCGAAGCGTTTGCTATTGAGCGGTCGCTCGTGGGAAAGGATACTGCTACGATGATGGTTGTTGATGTGGGCGCTGAACGAACCAATTTTTTTATCATGGACCAGGGTCTCCCCATGACACATCGGAGTATCCAAGTCGGGGGAGACAATATTGACAAAGTACTTTCAGATGCTCTCGGTGTAGAACATGAACTGGTTGATGTGATGAAAGGTGACGTAAGTGAAATCGCATGGGATGAAGAAACGATGTCTGTATTTGATGTTGTTCTTGATCCTATTTTGAAGGAAGTACAATATAGTTTTGACTTGTTTCTCAGTCAATCTGGGAATCAGGTAAAACGTCCGGAAAAGATTGTCCTCACAGGAGGATCCTCTGTATTTCCACCGTTGAAAAAAAGGTTGGAACAAACGTTTGATTTGCGTGTATTTATTGGGGATCCGTGGGCACGCATCGTTTATCAGCAAGAAATCAAGTCACTGTTGTCTGAGATGGGACCACGCATGGCAGTGAGTATTGGACTAGCACTTAGAAACATTATAGAATGATTTTGTAAAACTATTCTGTCCACAGAGTAGTTCTATTCCTCGTCAAAATTTGTTATACTGGTTCTAGGAGATTAATTTCATCGTATGGCCGATACACAACTTGCACATATCTTACTCGTCGAAGATGATACTTTTTTGGCAAATATTTATAAAACCAAATTTGAAATGGAAGGGTTCAAAGTATCTGTTGCAGAAGATGGCGAAGCTGGATATGAGGCAGCCGGGAAGATAAAGCCAGATCTTATTCTCCTCGATATATTGCTACCAAAGATGGATGGATTTTCTGTGCTCAAAAAATTGAAAGAAACTGATAGTGTGAAAGAAATTCCTGTTATTTTGTTGACCAATCTTGGACAAAAAGATGATGTAGAAAAAGGACTTGAGTCTGGTGCTGTGGATTATCTGATCAAGGCACATTTTAAACCATCTGAAACCGTAGCAAAGGTAAAAAAAGTTCTTGGTTTATAAATACAAGTAACAGTGGTAGAGCATATACGATGCTACATATTTGTGTATCATCGTAGGTGTCCTTTACCCACGCTGTTTTGCGTATAAGGTAATACACCACAAATCTATGACTATCTTTTTTCAAAGAGAGGGGGTGAGTACATGAATAAAAAAGGTTTTACCTTGATCGAATTGCTTGTTGTTATCGCGATTATCGGTCTTTTGTCAACACTCGCCGTTGTGGCTCTCGGGTCAGCACGTGAGAAGGCAAATGATGCAAAACGTCTTTCTGACCTCAAACAGGTACAGACTGCGCTCGAACTCTACTATACGGATAACAATTTGTATCCTTCAACGACTGCAAGTGGTGTCACTCTTGGAAGCACAAGTTATGCTTGTTTGAATTCAAGTGGATTCGCAGCAGTAAATTGTGCAACTCCATATATGGGGCTTGTTCCTAGTGATCCAGTAGCAGCACAGTCTTACACCTATATTGGTGCAACAGACGGATCTACCTATAGCATAAATGCAACATTACAAGGAACCGTAAGTGGTTTGACTGGTAGTGTTACAGCAACACCTTCAGGTATCCAATAATATTCAAATTTGAACGCGTTCAAATTTGGAGCAAAGAGCATCTCGTCGTAAAAACGGGGTGCTTTTTTTATCGTACAATGAGCTTGTTCTGCGTATAGCGTACCGCTGTGAAAGATGATACACTGTTTCCATATGGATATTTTATTTTTCTTTGTTCATGGGCTTCTTTTTGGGAGTTTTTTGAATGCATGGATCTGGCGAACACGATCTGGAAAGCCAATCTGGAAGGGCAGATCAATGTGTCCAAAATGTAGCAATACACTTACCTGGAAAGAAAATATTCCACTAGTAAGTTTTGTGTGGCTACGAGGACGCTGTTTGACATGTCAGGATACCATTTCAATCCAGTATCCACTGGTAGAATTGGCGATGGCTTGTTTGTTTGCATTCTCTGCATGGTTTCATGCTGGATATATTCTCCTCGCTTTTCGTGATGCGTTTATTTTATTTTTTCTCACGTTTGTCTTTGTGTACGATACGTTGTACCAAGAAATTTGGGATAGGATGACAACGTATCCTGCGTTTGCATTACTTATCCCTACGGCACTATTGGGTTGGCATTCAGGAATGTCGATAACTGTTGGTATTGTTGTCGGTGCTGGATTTTTTCTCTTGCAATATTTGGTATCAAAAGGAAAGTGGATTGGTGGCGGAGATATTCGGCTTGGGATGTTCATGGGTGTTATTTTAGGTTGGCCACTCATCTTGGTTGCACTCTTTTTTGCCTATGTTGGTGGTACGTTGTTTGTCCTGCCGTTTCTCATGTTAGGAAAAAAACATATGGCAACCAGAGTTCCCTTTGGAGCATATCTCACTGTGGGTACAGTCATCGCAATGTTTTATGGAATGCAGATTGTATCATGGTATGTCGGTTTGATTTCGTAATATGACAAAGATATTCCTTTTTGATATTGATAAGGTCCTTGTTCATGCCCCGGGGTATGGAGCAAATCATACACTCGAAGAAGCTGGGCTTGATGTCTCTTGGAAAGAAGATTTTTTTCGAGATTTTTATAAAGATTGCCAACGTGGAACGGTAGATATAAAAGAAGTATTGTCTCCGTATTTGGAAAAAGCAGGATGGAAAAAAGGTGTAGAAGCCTTTTTGAGGTCATGGTTTGTATATGAACATCACCCTGATACGGCATTGCTTGATTTTATACAGACACTCAGAGCAAAGGGATTGCCTTGTATCATCAATTCTGATCAAGAACCAAATCGAAAGCAATA
>PFPJ01000038.1 GCA_002792995.1 Candidatus Magasanikbacteria bacterium CG_4_10_14_0_2_um_filter_41_10
GGGATCCATTTCGAGAGATGGAAGATATGATGAATCAGCTTCCAGCACTCTCCGGGACAAACCTCCCTGCAAAGGGATTCGTCCCTGCCATGGATGTGTATGAAACAAAAGATGCTGTCGTGGCCGAGACAACACTTGCTGGTGTTCGTCCGGAAGATGTCGAGGTTCGCGTGCAGGATGGGATGATTACTATTCAGGGAGAGACACAAAAAGAACGAGAAGTAGAAGAAAAAAATTATTATAGAAAAGAAGTTCGCAGTGGTTCTTTCTTCCGCCAAGTGCCATTGCCAGTTGCTGTCCTCGAGGACAAAGTGACGGCAGAGTTTGGAGATGGAGTTCTCAAGATTACCTGTCCAAAAGCAGGGGAGAAGAAAGAAGGAAAGAAGATTGCGATTGAGGTGAAGAAGAAAGGAAAAGAATAAAAAATTCCTCCCCTGATAGGGGGAGAATCAAATTGAATAGAACACTGATCACCAGGATTTCCATGATTGACCAGGATGTATATCTTGGATCATCCAGGTGATTCTGGAAATCTGTGTTCTATACAGAAACTTATGTCAGAATTAGAATATCCTATACCAAAAACTCATGAAACCTTGCATATTTTAGAGGTAAAACAAGGTTCCGGAGAAAAAGATCAAACTGAGTATTTAAATCAGAGACTTATTTCTTTGGAAGAATTAAAAGAAAAAATGGCACAAAATTCTTCTCTTTTAAATGATGATGAAATTAATCATATTATTGGAGAAATAGAAGAAGGAGGAAATTCTTTTGGAGTAATGCGAGATATACTTGAACACGTACTTTCACAGACAAACTATTTGCACGATTGGGTTGAAAGTGGCGTAGTTCAAGATTTAATTGATGCCAATTTGGACACACCATTTACAGACAGGCCAATTACTGTACAGTGGGGAAAAAAAAATATGAAAACGAAGGGGCACGCATTTGATTTGAGAGATGAAGTTGGCATAAAAGAAGAAATTCCCACTCCTGCTCAAATTCTTGAATCTCTTGCTATAGAAGGACGTTTCCCATTATCTTTTAGAATATTTGGACATGAAATAATCCATACATATCAAAGTGTAAATGCTGGAAAATCTTTACAACCAAATGGAATGTTTGCATATATAAAAGAACGTGTATTGCCTTACTACCAAACATTCTATCGAGGAAAACCGATAGAGTTAGGAGAAGTTCAAGCAAGAAGGCAATCGGATAAACCACCTGAGACTCATTCACCTGATGATGTTTTTGATAGGATCGAGGGGGCACGGTACACGAAAACACGAAAGCATGGCTACAAAATAAGTGAAGATAAATTAACGGCCGCTATTTCAATGATTGATCGATTGAATGCTCTGGGTTTATCAGTTGAAGAATTAGGACAGCTTACGCATGATCATGGAGGATGGGATAAAAAATCAAAAACTTACAAAGGATTAGAAAAACGTCTTAAACATGAAATGGATGAAAGAAATTTGAAAGAAGAGGATGTCGACAAATTATTGAGAATAGATGTTTTAGAAAGATCAATAGAAAGACAAAAAGTTATGAGACTTGTTCAAGAAGAGTTACAAAAAGAAAAAATGAAAAATCAAATTTCCTCTGAAGAATAAACAATCTTACACATTAACAAATTACTTAATAACTAAACATATATGTCAAAAATACTAGGAATCGACCTTGGAACAACGAACTCATGTATGGCTATCATCGAAGGTGGTCAGCCAAAGGTTCTCGAAAATAAAGAGGGAAATCGTACGACACCATCTATTGTCGCAATCAGTAAGACTGGAGAGCGTCTTGTCGGACAGCTTGCAAAGCGCCAGGCAGTAACAAATCCAGGTGGAACACTGTATTCTATCAAGCGTCTCATTGGTCGCCGATTTGAGGATCCAGAAGTTGAGCAAGTAAAAAAACATGTACCATATACTATTGTAAAAGATGGTGAACGTGCGAAGGTAAAAATGGGGGATAAGGATTACACCCCACAGGAAGTCAGCGCGATGATTTTACAAAAGCTTATCGCAGACGCAAAAGAAAAAATCGGCGATGATATCAGTGAAATCGTAGTCACTGTGCCAGCATACTTTGACGATGCTCAGCGACAAGCTACAAAAGACGCAGGAACGATTGCGGGTGTGACGGTAAGCCGTGTGATCAACGAACCGACTGCGGCTGCATTTGCCTACGGGTTTGATAAAAAAGGTGAACAAAAAATTGCAGTATATGATCTTGGTGGTGGAACATTTGATGTTTCTATTCTCGATATTTCTCATGATGCTGAGACCGATGCTGCGACAGTAGAAGTACTTGCGACAAATGGTGATACGCACCTTGGTGGAGACGACTTTGATAAAGCTATTATTGAATGGATTATTGAAGAGTTCAACAAGACAGAAGGAATTGATCTTTCAAAAGATCCATTGTCAAAGCAACGTGTAAAGGATGCTGCGGAAAAAGCAAAAATTGAGCTTTCTAGCACAACCGAAACAGAAATCAACGAACCATTTATCACACAGGGATCTGACGGTCCAAAGCATTTGAACATGAAGTTCACTCGCGCGAAGCTGGAAGAAATTACTATGGAGCTGGTAGAAAAAACCATGGTTCCTGTAAAGAAAGCACTCGACGATGCAAAACTCTCAAAAAATGATATTAAAGAAATCGTGCTTGTCGGTGGTATGACTCGTATGCCACTTGTACAGCAAAAGGTAGAAGAGTTTTTTGGCAAGAAAGGAAATGTGACCGTGAATCCAGACGAAGTAGTTGCAATGGGTGCTGCTATTCAGGGTGGACAGCTTCAGGGAGATCTTGGAAAAGATATTCTTCTTCTTGATGTGACACCACTTTCATTTGGTATCGAAACCATGGGAAGCGTGTCTACAAAATTGATCGAACGAAATACCACCATTCCTACCAGCAAATCACAAGTATTTTCTACCGCAGCAGACAATCAGCCGAGTGTAGAAATTCATGTGCTCCAGGGTGAACGTGAAATGGCAGTAGACAATAAATCTCTCGGACGTTTCATGCTCGACGGGATTCCACCTGCACCACGTGGCGTGCCACAGATTGAAGTCAAGTTTGATATCGATGCAAATGGTATTCTCAATGTTTCTGCAAAAGATAAAGGAACTGGAAAAGAACAATCTATCCGTATCGAAGCATCTTCAGGACTCAGTGAAGAAGAAATTGAAAAGATGAAGAAAGATGCAGAAGTACATGCAGAAGAAGATAAGAAAAAACGTGAGATGATTGATATCAAAAATACTGCCGACACCATGATTTACACCACAGAGAAAATGATGAAAGATGTAGCAGAAAAAAAGATAGACGTCACAGACGAAGAAAAGAAAAAAATTGATGACGCTATCGCAAAAGTAAAAGATGCAAAAGAAAAAGATGATATTGAAGCAATCAAAGCTGCATCAGAAGAACTGTCTACGGCGGCGCAAGCTGTTGGGATGAAAATGTATCAACAAGAACAAGCTGCCGCGTCTGCAGGTGCTCCAGCAGAAGGAACTACTAAAGAAAAGAAAGAAGAAGGCGCTGTAGAAGGAGAAGTGGTAGAAGATGGTGAAGGTGAAGAAAAACAAGCGTAAGTATTGAACACGTAACCTATGCTCTATACAAGCGGAGGTTCGTGTTTGTGTGATATAATCACAGTATTATTCACGTCATCTCGAGCGACCGGAGGGAGTCGAGAGATCTCGACGTTTAGACGAGATCCTTCAACTACACTCCTCCTTCGTCGGAGTTTCACTCAGGATGACATACTTATAACCTCTTGTCTCTATGTTCAAGCTCATCAAACTCCTCATTCTCATCGCAATCCTCGGCGTCGGCTGGTGGCTCTTATCACCACTGTTTATTGATAAAAAAGTCGATGAAGAACTCGATCCAAAAGTTGCGTCTGCACTTGATTTTGTCATGAGCAAAGCTGGTGAGGGATTGCAAAAGGCGGGTGAAAAGTTGTCTCAAACAAAGACTGAGGATCTTCAAAAGAAAGTTTCAAAAATTAAGGAAAGTATGGAGGAGGGGAGTAATCTTGATGAACAGATCACAGATGAAGACACGATGAAACAATTTATGGAAGAAATGGCACAGATGGAAGACAAAGAAATGTCAGAAGATATGATGGATGTCGCAAATCCAAAAGAACTTGCAACAGGTACATTTGTTACCGTTGCGCATGAAGGAACTGGAGATGTACGAGTTATTAGTCTCGGTCAAGGCAGTGATACCATTGTACGTCTCGAAAATCTTGATGTGTTGAATGGGCCTGATCTCCGCGTCGTCCTCTCAAAAAGTAGTGATGTAGAAAAAGCTGGGCATCTGGGAGAGTATATCGAGCTTGGTGCATTGAAAGGAAATAAAGGAAATCAAAATTACGTCGTACCGAGTGATGTGAATGTGAATGATTATCATTCAGTTATCATTTATTGCAAAGCATTCCGTGTTGTGTTTAACTCCGCCAATTTGGTGACAAGTAAATAGTTGTATATGTCAGACGAAAAGCAAAAACAAATTCATATCAAAGCAAAGGATGAAGTACTCGAAGGACGATATGCAAATGTTGCACAAATCAATCATACAAAGGAAGAGTTCGTCGTGGATTTTATGAATATATTTCCACCACAAGGAACACTGAATTCTCGTGTGATTATGAGTCCTGGGCACATGAAGCGAATGATTCGGGCGATGCAGGAGAATGTGCAGAAGTATGAACAGAAGTTTGGCGTTATAAAGGAATCTGACGAGCCTGATACGGTATATGGGTTTCCGGTTAAATAAGTAACAACATGTCCAAAGATTATTACAAAATTCTTGGCGTTGAAAAAGGGGCAAGCCAAGACGAAATAAAAAAAGCATTTAGAAAACTTGCACACAAACATCATCCAGACAAACCCGGTGGAGACGAAGCAAAGTTCAAAGAAGTGAACGAAGCCTATCAAGTCGTGGGAGATGAAACAAAGCGCAAGCAGTACGACCAATATGGTGCTGATTTCCAACAGCAAGGTGGTTTTGGTGGTGGTGCTGGTTGGGAAGACTTCATGCGTGCAGCGCGTGGTGGTGGGGGATTTCAGCAGGGTGGTGGCGCGCAATTTGATTTTGGTGATATCTTTGGCGACATGTTTGGCTTTGGCGGTGGAGGAAGAAGCGGTGGGCGTCAGCGACGTGGAAACGATATACAAGTCGATATAGAACTAACTTTCGAGGATGCAGCCTTTGGTGTGGAACGAGATATTACGTTGCAAAAACAAAATGATTGTGATGTCTGTAGTGGCTCTGGTGCAGAGCCTGGGAGTGAAGTGAAATCTTGTGCAGAATGTGGTGGACGAGGACAAGTGATTCGTGTTCAACAGACTATTCTGGGAGCGATGCAAACCGCTGCCACATGTCCAACGTGTCATGGCGCTGGAAAGAAATCAGAAAAATCTTGTAAGCATTGTGGGGGTGGAGGCATGGTACGTAGTGAATCAGCATACAAAGTAAAAATTCCTGGAGGCATCGATACAGGTGGTGTTATCCGATTGACTGGAAAAGGGGAGAGTGCTGGCGCTGGCGGACAAGCAGGAGATTTGTATGTACAGGTTCATGTTCGATCCAAGTCTGGATTTGAACGACATGAGTTTGATATTTACACGACTGCTACTATTTCATTCGCACAAGCTGCACTTGGTGACAAGATTGAGATCGATACCCTCGACGGAAAGAAAAAACTTGTTATTCCAGAAGGAACGCAACCAGGGCAAAAATTTAAATTGAAAAATCTTGGTGTGACAAAATTGCATCGTGGTGGAAGAGGTGACCAATATATTACGATCACTGTTTCGGTTCCGAAGAAGCTGAGTAAGAAAGGAAAACAGTTGGTGGAGGAGTTGAAAAATGAATTGTAGATTTCAGAATATATAGTGTAATAAAAAAATCGCCATATGGCGATTTTTTTATGCTGTGTGTGTTTGAATATTGTTATGTTTTTCCAATATCTCTATTCTTTTCTCGTGGCGTTTCAGAGCGTGTATTGTTGCAGTTTGTTCAATATCTTTTTTTGTCAGCATCTCTTTTATTTCATCCAGCGATTCAGTAATGACGTCAAGATTGTTCACTTTTACCACAACTTTCCCCATGTTTTTTTCAAGGTTATCTACTTTTTCTTCTAATGAGATGAGTTTTTTTATCATAAGATCTTCGTTCATATAGTTCCTCCTAAAATTTAGTATATCAAGTATATGTGTTTGAATTTTTTTAGTCAAATATTCTTTCTAAATCACCCTTTAACACAATTGGTTTCATCGCTTCAATCTCAGTTTTGTAATACGGCATGTTTGGAATTGGGTTGAGGAGATACAGTGGTTTTTTGAGAATGTACGCAAATCCCATTTCAAGAAAGCTATTTCCTCCAATATAATTTGCTATGCCGTGTTTGTCGTAATTGAGAATAAGCACTTTATCAGCCTTTTGTATTGTATCCCAGTGCTCTCTCATAGCATCTTCTTCAAACTTTTGTTTCAGTTTCAACGCTTCTTTTTCTTCATCATTCAGACCAATAAACAATTCATTAAAAGAAGACGGGAATGCTTCATGACCATGATC
>PFPJ01000037.1 GCA_002792995.1 Candidatus Magasanikbacteria bacterium CG_4_10_14_0_2_um_filter_41_10
CACCCAGGTAATACCCTCATTTCTCGTTCTTTTCTCCCCTGAGGATTCGTCAATTCCATAGCGACATGCGCAATGGAATGAGGTGGAACAAACGTAATATCACCATGTTGGATTTTTGTATCCATGTTTTTCCATACAAGATATCGGACAAGAATGTTACTCGATGAAACAATACCCTGTTCTTCCAGAAGAACTGCAATTTCTCGCACAGACAAACCAGATGGTATGGCTATTACTTTTGTATCCGTTTCAATACCACTCGCGGTGTATATATTCCGATAGAAAAGAAACCCTCCCAAAAGGAGGAGGGTAACAACACCAATAAGGAATTTCTTTTTCATGTTGAACATTTATAAATGATCTTCGAGACCATTATCTTCGAGAGTTTTTAACAAAGACTTTATATCCGGCACTGAATCTTTATGACACACAAGAAGTGCGTCTTTGGTATTAACCACAACAATACCATCAAGTCCTACAGTTGCAACAAGTTTATCTTCTTCATTATGTACAAAACTATCCGTTGTATGTTCGACTACCACCTTCCCTTTTATATAATTATATTCTTGTTTTTCTACCAATGCTTCTTTGAGCGCGTACAGTGTCCCTGGATCACTCCAGCCAAGATCAACTTTGAGAACGGTTGCTTGTGATGGCTCAATTTTTTCAATGATTGCTTCATCAAACGAGAGCGCATCCAACTCATGATACTGTTCTTTTAACTTTTCCTCATCAAGAACCATCTCAGCCAAAGCTGTACTCATTTGCGGTTGATAGGTACGATACAACTCTAAGACAAAATCGATATCAAACACAAAATATCCTGGATTCCAAAGCCATTCACCACTTGCAAAAATTTCGTCACATCGCTTCTTTTCTGGTCGGTAATGCCAACCAAGAAATTTATGTTCACCTGGAAATGTTTCGTCGCCAACATGAATCCACCCAAGATTTTGATTGGTAAATCGAGGCTGTTCTGCAAGAAAAACAAACTGATTTGGATTTTTTTCAATAATAGTCTCAGCATGTTGGAGTGCTTTGACAAAATTATCTGGACGTTTCATAAAATGATCCGCCCAAAGCATGGCAATAGGTCCCTTCACACCCTGTTGTTTCAATCGCATCAGTGCCAAACCAACGGCGGCGGCGAGATCACGTTTTGCTGGCTCAAACAATATATGTCCTTCTGGCAAATCTGGAATTTGAGACTCGACCAGGTCTTTATATGCTTCATTGGTAGCAATGAACGCATGTTCCAACCCAAGAGGTCGAATACGTTCCACTGCCATTTGAAGTGTAGACTGATCGCCTTGGAGCAGTTCAAATTGTTTAGGTGATTTTTTTCGAGACAAGGGCCATAGTCTGGTCCCTGATCCTCCTGCAAAAATAAGAATATTCATAGTAGCACTATTGTACGAGAGGAAAAGAAAATGGTCAACCCATGAATAACATCTGCTGAATCACAAGAGCCATGGTACTGCCAACCACGATACCAGCAATAATATCTCTCGGATAATGCACACCTACCCAGACACGACTGACAGCAACAAGCACCGCACATACCATAACGATACTCCGTATAGGTCCAGTGAGCGTCAGCAAAGCACCATAGGCCAACAGAGTGGCCCCAAGAGCATGATCAGATGGAAATGATTTCCATGTTCCCCAGGTATGAATCAATACATGTATATTTTGAAACTGACGAATTGGTCGTGGGTGTGGAAACAACCAAGCGATAAGATAACTGACAGAAAATGAACAAAGCGCAATAACAAAAAATACTGTACACCACACAATAAAAAAACCAGCAGACCACCAGCTATACACCAAAAAAAGAAGTAGTATCCAAATCAAATACTGAGAAGACCACATCATAATGCGGTCAACCAATGGCCACTTGCCAATTAAAGCGTTTATTTTCAAAAATAAGTTGCTTGTCCAAGGTGCATTCATAGTATTTTTTTCATATGACGTCATCTCGAGCGAAATTCCTACGAAGCGAGGAACGGAGTGGGGAGATCTCGCTATTCGCGATGCTGTCACGAGATTCCTCGACTTCGCTCGGAATGACGTACTCTATTAGAATACTTTTTTCGCAAGCTGAAATAATTTGTATTGAAATGGTTTGAGTGGAATCTCAAATGCGTCTGGATACGATATTGGTGTTCCCCCAAATCCTGCTTTATAGCGTGTCACATTGTTCAGTTTGTCTGTTTCACCCCATGCATACGTGTGAAATTGCTTTCCGCCTTCTTTTGGCGCCGCGACTCCCCAAAAATCATACTCAGTTTTCCCAAACTTTTTTGCAATTTGAATCGAACGCCATTGCAAGAGATATGGCGCCATCACATTGCGATGTTCATTTGACGAAGCTCCGTGCAAATACGTACACACTCCCTCATTCCCAATATATATTTGTGATGCAATGGGTTTCCCCTCATACCACGCGGTGAGTTGATGCGTACTGTTCATCTCTAGCATCTTTGTATAATATGTTTTGTCGTGACTTTTGAAATTATCTCGGTCTGTTGTTTCGGTATTCAATGTCCAGAATACATCCACATCTTTTCCTTCTCTAATCTCTACGCCTTTTTTTTCTGCAAGACGAATATTGTATCGTGTCTTGCTATGCATGTTCGTGAGCAGTTTTTCTTCACTTTGAGTAAGATCCAGGACGAGCGTGTGTTGCGGTTGACGACAACGCATTTTCATTGCAGAATGTTGAATGTTGAATGCTGAATTTTCTGGCTCTATGCGAACAAACAAAAATCCACGTGTTTTCATTTCTTGAACAATATTCTGAAATCCGAAATCTGAAATCTGCATTCTGGGGACATATAAAAATTTTTGACCAAACGGCAATCTCTGAACAAATCCTTGTATATAGGTGTTATCAACCCGTAATCTAACTGGTTCATGCCCCACCGCACGCTGAAACTCACCCCATTCCCAAGATTGGAGGAATTCGTTCGTTTTTGGCTTCCAGTCAGCCTGTTTGGTAATTTCTTGTATAATCATGCTACTATTGTACCTGAAAAGAGCAAAAAACAACAAAAACGGCTATACACTTGATCTTTTTCCTTTGCTATGCTATAGTCTTTTGGCTTTATCCATGCAATATTTTTGATTTTTTGCTATACTATATTTTATATGGCACATCCAAAAACAAAGACATCGAAGCCACGTCAACGTGCACGACGCTCTCACCACGCTCTCAAGCCAATGAAAGTCCTCGTGGACCAAGATGGCAATCCACATCTTCCTCATCATGCAAGCCCTGTCTCTGGGAAGTATAAAGGGAAGCAAGCGGTTGATGTCGAAAAACGAACGACACGTCGCATAAGACGCGTCAAAAAAGCCAGCTAACCTGTTTCTCACATGTCACACCGACATCTCGCACGATCTATCGTCATGCAAGTCCTGTATCAATGGGACTTCAAGGGAAAACCTACTGCAGGGATTCCCGCAATCGTCGATCAGCAGATCGAGGAATTTGGTGTCGGCCTTGAAAAAGAAATTGAGTTTGTCAAGAACACCGTTGATGGTGTTCTTGTGCATTTAGATGATATAGACAAAAAAATAGAAGCACACGCTCCAAAATGGTCACTCGAACAAATGGCTATTGTCGATCGCAATATTTTGAGAATTGGTGTGTATGAACTTTATTTCAACACGGATATTCCTGCAAAAGTAGCTATCAATGAAGCTATCGAAATCGCGAAGTCATACGGGGGTCAATCTTCTGGGAAATTTGTGAATGGCATCCTTGGCGCGATGTACAAGGAAGTAGAAGAAGAACAACATAAACAATAAATAAAAACATTATTCACCCTTTCGTTTCACACTATCTCTTCTATGCATAAGAGCTGATGTGAGTCGGAACGGATAGTTTCAACACTATGCCTATTCCACAGTATGAAGAACACAACTTCAAAAAACTCGAAGACTCTCTCGGCATTGTCTTCAACAATAAAGACATGCTCGTCCAAGCACTCGTGCACCGGTCATTTTTGAATGAAAACAGAGACTTCCCTCTTGCACACAATGAACGTCTCGAATTTCTTGGTGATGCCGTCCTTGAACTTATCGTGACTGAATTTTTGTTTGCAAACTATCTCAATCCAGAAGGAGAACTTACGAACTGGCGCGCCGCGCTCGTGAATGGAAAAAATTGTGCGCTTGTCGGCAATGAGATTGGTATAGAGCCATACCTCTTTCTCAGTCGCGGTGAATCACAAGATGCAAACAGCAAAGCGCGTGAATATATTCTCGCCAATGCAGTCGAAGCATTGATCGGAGCTATTTATCTGGATCAAGGCTGGGAGATAGCAAAACAATTTGTATTGCGATGGATCGTGAGCAAACTTGGAGAAGTACTTGATCTCGGACTCTGGATGGATCCAAAATCACGATTCCAAGAATCTGCACAAGATATCGTCGGTGTCACACCAACGTATAAAGTTATGCGAGAAGAAGGACCAGATCATGCGAAACAATTTGTGGTTGGAGTGTATCTTGAAAAAGAAAAAATTGCAGAAGGTGAAGGAGGAAGTAAACAAGAAGCGCAAGTTGCTGCAGCAGAAGCAGCCCTCGCAAAGAAAAAATGGAAAGGGCCAAAGACTGAAATTATAGAGAGAAAAAAAGATGACCCGATTGGGTAACAGTATATACATATAACAAAAAAACATCAGCACGTGCTGATGTTTTTTTTCATAATTTGTAAAATTGTGCTCCCGGAGGGAATCGAACCCCCAACCGCGGTTCCGAAGACCGCTGTTATATCCATTTAACTACAGGAGCTAAGATATCATTTTCTCCCCACGAAGGGGGAGAAAATGATTTGTGTGCGCCCAGAGGGATTCGAACCCCCGACCGTTTGGTTAAGAGCCAACTGCTCTACCAACTGAGCTATGAGCGCATATTTGTTGGTAAATACAAAACGCATAATA
The DNA here is from genome assembly GCA_002792995.1 of Candidatus Magasanikbacteria bacterium CG_4_10_14_0_2_um_filter_41_10. Lineage (GTDB taxonomy): Bacteria > Patescibacteriota > Patescibacteriia > Magasanikbacterales > UBA922 > UBA12086. The sequence goes on from PFPJ01000037.1 coordinate 4,950, forward strand.
TCAGGATACCTGCGTTCTGTCAACGTCTTTTTTCCCTATTTTCTATAGTCCAACTTCATCGCCAATGAGAAGCAATTGCTTCCCTGTCACAGCGTCCATAGCTGTCACTCGTACTTTTGACGTAAGCTGAGTTTGAGATGGATTTTTTTGTTGTACCGTCACAGGAAACTGCAACGCCAAAACCTCAAGAGAAAGGGGCATGGTATCTACCTTCCAAGTAAGATGTTTGCCTGCTTCGTCATAGGAAATCTGTCCTGCAGGGACAACAGCAGACTGCTCATCTACGTGAACATCCCCATACAGATCTACTTGTGCTTCAATATCTTTGAGCTCGTGAAAGGAATTTCCAAGCAGCCAGGTAATCTTGTGTGTATCAGCATCTACTTCGTCTCGTACTTCAAACGTTGTATCAGAATTGAGTGTCAGAGTGAGTGGTATACCAGTAGACGTTTCTTCATTTCCACCAAGGGTGTATTGTGCGTCACCAGCAAGCGTAATATCGTATGTTCCATATTCTGCAAGCGTAATATCTTCACCAGACTTTATAGGAAGCATCACATCGATCGTCACCTGCGCACCAGGTTTGAGCTCACGCAAGTCAGAAATATTTTTGCTGTTCCACGTGATTTGTCCTCGACGTACGGTATCGGAAAGTTGCTCACCGAGGATATTCCCGTCTGACGTGTCTTCAAGACTTGCCCAATCCATAATACTCCGTCCATGCGAAGAAGGCGCATCAAACAAGAGTCGTACGCGCACATTGCTGAGTGTTTCCTGAGTATTATTCTTTACTACTACAGTAGCATTCAAATTCTCACCTGGCTGAACAGTGATATCTTGTGAGCTTCCATTTGCTATCAGTGACACAGAAAGTTGTTCTGCTTCTATTGCAAGTTCTTGTTGCACATCCACAATGGTATAGGCATCACTCTCTGATTGCCCATCTAGCCACCCACGCAACAATACATGTGGCGTGATAGTTCCCTCTCCTCCTGCGAATGCCCCGGTAATGGTAAACTGTTGTGTTTCAGTAAGTGAGTCAAACATCCATATTGGGTCATGGACAGCATCTCCTTCTGGAACTTTTTTTTGAGTCACAAAGGCAACACCCGGTTCAAACACCAGTTCAAGATGTGGTGGCAGCAAACTCACCTTCTCTGTATCTCCAGGTGTCACATCGATTGTAAATGATGTCGCGACTCCCTGAGAAACATGTTTTGGTCCACTAAAAGAAACACTCACAGGTGCATTTGCGATAGTAGTTTCTTGTGTGGCGACTTTTTGAAAAATTGAACTGAAATTACTTGGTGTATAATTGAGAAATACCCGAAATGATTGACGTTCACCAACATCACCATAGAGTCGTCCAATGATATCGATATACTCACCATCCTCCTTTTGGAGTGGACCGAGAGTCCATCTGTTATTGGTATCAGAATCAGGCTCCTTGCTCGCAGACTCAAATACAAAACCAGCAGGATAGCGTACTTCCAATACCGAATTGTCTAATGAAACCTCTTGTGCATTTTTAAATCGTACTCGATATCGAACTTCTTCGCCAAACCCAACTTGCTCTTCTCCACCCACAGACAAAATAACATCATTTTCTACAAAGCTCCCTGTTGTATGAAAATATTGTGTATATCCATACCATGCGACTCCTCCCAAAAAAGAAAGTGAGATGACAAGTGTTACAAATGCCCGAATAATACGTCCACTTTTTCGCTTTTCAAATGTTTGCATGTCTGGCAATGTCCCATCTGCATTTTCATAAATTTCTGCCAGTTCTCTATCAATCTTTTGCGTTTGTCCTTGGGCTGTGGTTTGTGTCTCAGACAATACGATATCATCTTCCAATGTGATCTCCTCTTCTTCATCATCGTCGTCGAGAGATACATCTTCTATTTCTATTTCTTTTTCTGGTTCTTCTTCCTTACTTTTTTTCTTTGCTTTCTTTTCTTTTTTTGTTTTTTTCAATTTCTTTTTTGTTTGTGCGATCTCTGTAGGTACTATTTCTGATTTTAATATTTCAGTATCTTTTGTATCAGAAACAACGTCAAGAGATGTCGCCACAAATTCATGTGTAGATTTTTCATCATGTTTCTTTTTTTTCGATGGAAAATGAGATTTTTTTTTCATATAGTATGATACGTTTTATAGAGTATATCACAAATACTTATGTCCGTGTTTCAAATGCGACTCCAAATACTCTATCCGTTTGTAATTCACTTGTCATACGTGCACTGTTTGACGTAAATATGACGTCGTCATCACTTCGCCACTTTGGTATCCAATACGATGGATACTGAACTGTGGACATGATCGTACTCTCTACACCCGACTGTTTTTGGACTAATAATGAATATCGTGAAACTGCATCTGGCTGATGCCTCAAAAATTCAGTTACGATATTTGTATCAGATTGTTGTTTGGTATCAACGACAGAAAAAGGCAATCGATAGGTAAACCAAATATCCCGTGACTCTCCCGCTGGGACGATCATCCAATTTCCAAATACGGTTTTTCCAAACTCATTGGTAATACGTGTTCCTGTATCACGGTCGACACCAACTTCTTTTTCGATATTCGCGAGGTCTGTATCTTCGCTATACCACGACTCAGGCACATGAAATGCATCTTCGGGTGGATAAGTAAAACCACCAGCATCCAACAATACCGCCCCTTGTGGAACATATATACGCATATAGGTAATATTTGATGCTCCATAATGTGCCTCATTTGGATCACCAGCATGTGTTCGGTGAACATCTACTTGTACGATTACTGATCCATCATCTTGCACGTTAGCTGTATGTTCGATACTCTGCGTCATTCTCGCATCTGATTTTTCTCCTTGAAGATTGGTCGCCACCACAGCAAGATAATCTTGTCGTGGGGCTGTTTGAACTACAGATCCAGTCCATCCAAATGAGGCAAGTCGTGCATTGGAGGCAGCATCTTTGAGTGCTACTTGTATTTCCTTTTGAGTCAATGCTTCATGAAGTTCTTTCAGGAGTGACAACATTTGTTCGGGCTTGATATCCTGCATAGCCACCAAAATCTGATCCAAAATATCAGACAATATTTTCTTTGGGGCTTTTTCATCTGTATGCGTATCTTCTACATATGATTGCAACGTAGGAAGGACCGTATCCGCATCGAGGAGCATATTATATTCAGACGATTGGACAGGACCGAGCACACGCAACAATCTCTCGATAACTGTGGCATTGATAGCAATCGTGCCATCAAACGTCGTCCCTCGTGCACGTGAAATAAAACTCTCTGCCTTTCGTGCAGAAGTAGGAAAATCAAAAAACCAATTGATATCTTGAAATTCCCAACGTCCATTCACGAGCTGCAATGGTATCGGAGGAATAAGATATGTATCGAGTTGCCCTTGGACATCATAACTTCCACCACCAGGAATGGTAATATTTTTTATACGGCCTTTTTGAGTATCCAACATGGCAAAACTTCCTATAAAACCACCGGTTGGTCGTATTTCATTATTATTTTGAAATAAGATAAGAAATCGTTGGAAATCATCTCCACCAAACACATCGTATACTACTCGTGAAAGATCTGTGAGATCATGCATATCATCGACAAATGCACTGTAGAGCAAAAGAAATTGTCCATACAGTTGTTGTTGGTCTTTTGGAAGGATAGCTGGATTGACCGATACCAATGCACGTTGCGCTTCTTCATATTGAGGAAGTGCTTGTTGCAAATGTGCGGTCATAATAGACAATCGTTCTGTCATTGGCAGATCCTCAGTTGTTTTTGCATCGTTTATCCCTTTTATAATATACGTATTACCCAGAGCAATTTGTTGACCTGCGGAAAGGATAGCCCGCCGACTACTTACGTGATATCCAATAAACGGTAGATTACTCAACACATCTGCGAGGATACGGTGATCTTTTTCTACAAAATTTTCAGCCTGTGCGAATTGTGAGAGTGCGTCTTGGAGTGACTGTTCCGCAGTCTGTGTATCAGCATGCATTGCTGCGGCTGTCGACTCTTGGAGTGACAAAAACGCATCAGTACTTACGGCGATGACATTATCACTCTCCTCACGAATATGTTGATACATCGTAAAAACAGGTAGAGGGAGGATGCCACAGAGTATGATGACGCCTAATCCAATGGCAACTCGTCTGGAAGAAAATGTTGGAAGAGGAATCTTTGGAAATGATATGCGAAACGATGGGAACCTATATCTAGGAAATCGAAATGGTGGTATCGAAACCTTTGGCATGCGAAACGACATGCGCCGTGACTGCGTAGAAATTTTTTTATTCCGAGGAATGGTCTGTTGTATTGATTTTTGTGACTGCGTAGAGGCACGGACAGTAGCAGCAAAATCAACGGTTCGACGCTGAGTAACCGTTGCAATTTTTTCACGAAATGAATGTATGGCCTCGATCGAAGGTTGATCGTTTTGTGCGGAGTGAGACAAGTCCACGACATATTCAGACTGTGGAGGTATGCCAAATTTAACAGGGACATAATGCTGTTTTGGCAAATGTTTTTGTGGAATTGATGAGGAACTCTCTGTGGATTGGATTTGAGAAGATGAACGAGATGTTTTTTTGGAACTGTGCGTCTTTCCTTTTTTCTGTGTTTTGGATACCAAAGGACACCGTCGCTTATTATGCCCCGTCTTATTGCACCCCGTGCATGTTTGAACTGTCCTACTTCTTTTTTTTGCCATGCAATGATGTTTGCCAATATTGCTCTTAGTATAGCACAAAAATAAAAAAGCGTGGATACATATTGTCCACGCTTTTGCATAGCAGTGTCAGCAGATCATGCGACAGCAACATAGGTATCATATGTTTCTGTCGCAAGTCGTTTCCATGAATATCTTTTCACTTCATCTTTCTCATTTTTTCGCAAATCATAGCGCAATTCTTCATTTCCTGTTCCTTGTTCTAACGCATGAACAATATCATCAACATGCGTGGAGTCAAAATACATAGCACCATCACCCAATACTTCGGGTAGACAACTTGCACTGGAAGAAATAACGGGAACGCCATATGTCATCGCTTCAAGTGGTGGTAATCCAAATCCTTCATACAGTGATGGAAAAACATACAGATGTGCATTCTCATAAAGTGCGGACAATTGTGCATCATCCACAAACCCTGTAAAGATAATAGACCCAACACCTCGTGCATGTGCTTTGAGCGATTCATACCATGGTGAATCTTTGCCAGCAAACACTAATTGATATTCAGGATTTCTCTGAAAAAAGACACGCCATGCATCCACTAATTTTTCCAAATTTTTATGAGGATATGCATTGCCAACATAGAGCACATAGGGTTTCTGAATGTGCCATATTTCAAGAACTGCGCCTGCATCCTCTGCCCCATTTTTTGCATGTTCAAAGGGCGCCTGATAGGTGACTGAAATTTTTTTCTCAGGCACATGAAGCGTGTTCACAATATCATCTTTCGTAAATTGACTGGTTGCAAAAATATGGGTTGCTCGTGTTACGGCATGTTTCACAATAAATCGGTGCAGTGTGTCTTTTATTTTATATACCAAAGCTCCATGCGTTGAGGCATCACGCCGAGCATAATGAAACATAATAAGGTCATGTATCGTCACCACAAACGGTCCTCGATAGAGCAGGGGTACATTCCAATGTGGGAAGTGCATGAGGTCAACATGTTCACGATTGATGATGCGTGAAAGTCTTACCTGCTCCTCTCCCCCATACCAATGTATATCGGCTAACACTTTTTTCCATGTTTTATTTGGAAGAACAAATGTGTCATATGCTTCTTTTTTGAGAAATACCACAAACTCATGTTCTGTATTGATCATGCCAAGATGTGTAATAAGTTCTTGCACATATCGTCCGATGCCACTATGTGTCGGCCCATACATGCGTGCGTCTATGCCAATCTTCATATTAATGTATTGTGTCAAATAACGTCAGGAGTGATACAGCAGCACGATCCCATGAATAAGTACCCGCATGCTTTCTCCCCTCCTCTGACAACTGTGTGTATAGTGTATCATCTGTCATCAATCTTTCCATAGCATCACCGAGTTGCTTGGTATTGAGTGAATTGACAAGTATGCCTCCATGACCAACAACCGCAGGGAGTGAAGCCCGATTGCTGGCAATAACAGGGGTACCACACGCCAGTGCTTCAAGCACTGGGAATCCAAACCCTTCATACATACTGGGGTATATCAACGCACGCGCACCAGCATAGAGTGTCTGCTTTTCTTCTTCCTGAACATACCCAATATAGCGCGCCGTGGATATATTCTGAATGCGTTTGACATATGAATCCCCCCTGTATCCCAACGCTCCAGCAAAGATGAGTGGCATACGTGTTCGCAGATATGCCGAGTGTTCATATGCATCGAGAATACTTCCTAAATTTTTTCGTGATTCCAGAGTACCTAGAAAAAGCATATAATGCTCTGGCAAATTATATTTTTTTTGTATGGTCCTCCGTCTATGTTCATCAGACATTTTTTGTATATCTGAACATAACCCTGGCGGAAACACATGAACTATATCAGGATCTTTTTGAAATGTATGAACCACATCACGTTTGGTATGTTCAGACGGAACAATGATATGTCTCGCATGCTCAATCTGTTTTTTGGGATGCACGGCCCGATGCCACATTCTTGCCTTCTGTGAAAAGTAGTGTGGGTAATGTTCAAATGACAAATCATGAATGGTGAGGATATGTGTTGTCTGTGGTGACAGAGATGTAAACAACAAATTTGGAGAAAACCAGATATCAATATTCTTGACCCCAGCTTTGTTTGCCACATATCGATCCAAGCGAGGTCGTCTCAGCAAGGAGATACTTACATGAAACAGTTTATTTGGAATAGTTGTATACACCCACGATACATGAGGAAATGTGAAAAAAGGAAGAACATCATTTTTTTTGAATGCGTTTGTAAATAGTATAAATTGGTGTGTTGTTTCTCGTTCAAAAAGATGAGACAACAACTCAAACGTAAACTCTCCAACACCGGTCCGTGGTGTGGTAAACAAGCATCTCGCATCAATTCCGATAATCATACGGTCGAACATCAAGTTGACATCGCATCAAGTCCTGTTGAAAGGTTTCATATCGTTTTGTGACGTATGAGGTTATTTGTTCTTTAAATTTTGCATCATCAAAACGTGTCGCCCACTCTCTAATACGCTCGCTGTCCCATGCCGTATGATCAAAATTGAGAATGGTATCGAGCAAGGCTTCCCATGTTTGTTCGTAAAAAAAGACACCTGTTTCCCCTGGGATGACTGTCTCTGTCACACCACCTTCTCCAAAGGCAATGACAGGCCGTCCGCTTGCCATGGACTCAATGGGCGTGATGCCAAGGTCTTCTACTTGTGGATGAATAAATGCTTTTGCATGTTTCAGAAGTTTTGCTTTTTCTTCGTCGCTCACACGCCCCACAAAACTGATATTCTTTTTGGCAATACGTTTGAGTGCTTCCAGTTCAGGCCCATCTCCAAAAATTTTGAGTGGGATACCAAGTCGATTGAACACATGAATCACAAGATCAAACCGTTTGTACGGAACAAGCCGACCACCTGTCACAAAATAGTCTCTGATATCGGAAGAAAGAGAAAACGACGATACATCGACAGGCGGATACATGATGTCACTGTATCTACGATAATATTTTTGGATGCGATGAGCAACCGTTCCAGAATTTGCAATAAAATAATCAACACGATCGACACTCATTTTATCCCACATTCTCAACTTGTGAATCAGTCGAGGTAAAAATGATTTGATCAATCGATTGTATTTGAGATCAGCAATATATTCATGTGTATCTGTCCACAAATACCGAGTAGGCGTATGACAATATGAAATGTGCACTGTCTCAGGACGTGTCAAAACACCTTTCGCAAATGCACTTGTGGAAGAAAGCACGACATCAAACTCATGCAAATTGTGACGCTCTGTCGCCAGTGGCATCAGTGGCAAATACCATTGATATTTTTTTCTTCCAAAAGGAAGTCGCTTGAAAAATGACTCACGGATATCAGCATCTTGGAATCGTGTGAGTTGCTGCTTGTTGTGAAACAACACAAAAATAGGCGCATCTGGCCATATATCGTGAAATGCTTTGAGGACTCGTTCCGCACCTCCATCTTGCGAGAGATAGTCATGGACTAAGGCGATTTTCATAAGTTGCAGTTCGTAAGCAGAATAAGCAAATTAGGCAGAATAAGCAGCATGTGTTTTGTATGTTTGTTCCAATTCCATGAATATAACATCTTCCATGTCAACAGTTTTCATAGAAAGAATTGCTTTTGCATTTCGATTGCAGTATGCAAGTTGATCCTGATTGTTTACTTTTGCATAATAGTAATAACTATCGAGAATATCTGCTGTTTTTACAATCAATGCTTCTTCTCCAGCGACAACGCACCGAGTGATCAATTCATTCGTCTTTTCTTGTGGGTCTGTAATGCTATCATCTTTTGTACATGCCTTTACAATGCGCAAAACATCTGCACCAAACTGTTCTTTCAATTCACCAGCTGTTATATCTGTCCATTCAAGTGCATCGTGCAATAAGCCCCCAAGCACAATTGTATCTGCATATCCTTTTTTATATAGAAAACTACCCACACGAACGACGTGCGGCAACAAAGGCTTTCGTGCATTGAGATCAGACATGCCTGTCTTTTCAGCAAGCAATCGTAAGCCCGTTTCAAATTGTAAATCCAATGTTTTTTCCATATTGCCTATTCTGCGTATCAGCTGTTACAACGCCTTTCGTTTCTTAAACAATACGAATGGTGTCTTGAGCAAAATAATCAAATCCAGAAACAAACTCCATCGCTCGGTATAGAGAATATCAAGTTTCATCTCTTCCTCAAACGGCAAATCGCTTCTTCCAGAAATTTGTGCAAGCCCTGTTATACCAGGCTTCAATGTAAACACAATCGGGTATTCATCCTGATATTGCTCCACCTCTCGTGGTTGATGTGGACGAGGACCAACCAAACTCATATCACCACGAAACACGTTAAAAAACTGTGGAAGCTCATCGATACTCCACCGGCGAATACATCGTCCAAAGGGCGTCACACGAGGATCATTGGCAATTTTATAAATTGGGCCTTGTTTGCTGTTTTGTGTTTTTACCAATTCTTTTTCACGCTCCTCTGCTTTTTTTCCCGCATCCCCAAATTGTGGACCGGTGGAATCTTCTTTGTACATGGACCGAAATTTTAATGTAAAAAATTCTTTTCCACGAATACCAACTCGAAGATTTTTATACAATATCGGGCGACCTGTTTCAATCAAAATAATAAGCGCGGTAAGTAAGGTAAACGGACTTGAGATGATAATAAGCAAGATGCTTCCAACAATATCAAACACACGTTTGATAACACGCCACCACCCATCAAGTTTTGTGCGACGCAATTCTATCATTGGCACACCAGCAATCGGATAGACAGACATATTTGCCGCAAAAGTTGCAAACAAATCTGCAGAGTATTTGAATGTTTTATGACGCCTATTGCAGTATGCCAACAAACTCAACGTTTCTTTCTTCTCTGCTTTTGGTGACAACACAATTACTTCGTCAAAGGATGTAGTATCTAGTGTATCGAATACTGTTTTCGTAATAGTGGCGAATGTTGCAACCACGTTATAGCCAAGTCCAGGATGGTGTGCACACGCATCTACAAAGTTTTGGCGATGAACATCTTCTCCTATGACAACCACACGTCGTTGACCAATGCCCATCTTGTACATAAATCCTTTCAGCCCACGCATGAAAATTCTGCCACCAATAACATACACCATAGCAAATGCCCAACCTGCGAGGGCAAGAAATCGTGAATCAAAGATTTGCTGTGCAAACATAACATACACGGCAATGCCGGCAAGACCGACACTGCATGCAAACATGATACGGATGATATCTTTGCCAAGTTTCCTATTTGGATCAGTTGAATACAGTCCAAAAAACATAAACACAACAATCCACCCAAGTGCCACAGGATACACAACACCCAAAAATTCACTGAGACTAAAGGTAAACAACACCGGCTTTAGCGCGAGGGCCCAATTGGTAAATCGAAGAGCGTATGCTGACGTGGCAGCAACAAGAAGCAAAAAAAAGTCAACAGGAACCTGTGCCACCATGAGGATTATTTCTGAACGTTTCATAAAGAGAAGCAAAAATACTGTGTCTATCATATAAGAAAATGACCTCTTGGTCAACTTGACAAAATGGCAAAATTCCGCTATAGTCTGCAGTGCTCTATACAACGTGATCGCTCAGCTTCAAAACTGAGAGGAAAGTCCGAACTCCTCATGAACCCTCGTGGTTTATGATCGTGATAGTGGGTAATCCCCACCTCCCAACGTGTAAACGTTCGGGACGGGCCAGTGCCACAGAGACTATACTATCCCGACCATGTCGGGAGAAACGTGAAAAGTGAACGGATGTTTTTATTCTATAGATAAAAGCTACTGTTCTCGTCTCGGTAGTAATATCGAGATGTGGTAAACCCTATCTGGAGAAAGTGCAGCGTTCAGCTTGCTGGACGAAAAGTTAGCACGTGAAGATTTCATGAGTAATCATGAAACAAGAGAAATGATCACCACAGTCTCTTTCGAGAGACGCGGTACAAAATTCGGCTTATTGTATAGAGCAACAAAAAATTCCACGTATGTGGAATTTTTTGTTTTTATTTAAAATCGATGTACTCGTTGAGCTTCTCCACGGGCAACAGACTCGGCTCGCCGCCGATCAGGTACACATGGGGAATCTGACTCTCTGCGACTGAACGGACAAGCCGATCAATGGCTGACAGATCACCGAGCTTGGCTCGCTCAGGGTTGTAGCAGAAGATGCACTTCTCGTTGCAGGCGTACGTCATCTCGATGTGGCAGAGATGAGGAACCACATCGTGTTCGACGTACTGTCCGTCTTCACGTCGTCCAGACGACTGATAGTCACATCGCACAGTTGCGACAGGCGACCAGTCGGACGGGAGTACTTGAAACACCTTGCCCGGATGGGGCTTCTTGGCCATAGTACCTTTTCCTCCTCGTTTCTAGCCTTTGCTTGGATTGCTTGAGATCTTGAGAATAGCGTCAAAGCTATCGTCCTTCGATGCCCTGTTCCGCTTCTGAAAACCGCAGGTGGTGCAACGGTGGAGGATGGTGTACTCACCACTCTTGGTCCCCACCTCTACAGGTTCCATGAGCCCATGGCAGGTCGCTTCACGATCGCCAGGGTTCACGTCGACGTGTTTGCTCCACAGACACTGCGGACAATGGTTGGTGTACCCACTGCCACGCACAAAGAAACCACACCGTTCGCAGGTGAAGTCTTCCCTCGTGCGTTGAAATTTCTTCGTGGTGGTCATACTTCTCCCAGGTTTTGGGTTGTCAAAGATCAACGTACCTAATGTAGGTCATATCACGGTTCGTTGATAAAGTCA
>PFPJ01000047.1 GCA_002792995.1 Candidatus Magasanikbacteria bacterium CG_4_10_14_0_2_um_filter_41_10
GTGTGGCACAAAAATAAGATGACCAGACGAAGACACCGGAAGAAATTCGGTAAGGCCCTGAATCAGACCAAGGGTCAGTGCATGAAGAATGTTCATAGATACAAAAAAATGAATGGTCTGAGTATACCAAAAAAAAGCCTTGTGGGCTATTATACAAAAAAGCACACCCGAAGGTGTGCTTTTCATGAACTATTTCATTATTGCCCAAGTTTCGCTTTCAACGCCTCCACCTTATTCACCTGCTCCCAAGGGAACTCATCACGTCCAAAATGCCCATATGCAGCCGTAGCGCGGTATATAGGACGCTTTAAATCCAACTCCGCAATAATACCTGCAGGCGTCAGATCAAACACATCTCGCACAGCCACTTCGAGCTGTTCATTACTGACCGTACCAGTACCAAACGAATCTACAAGGACACTCACAGGCTCTGGGTAGCCAATAGCATAGGAAAGCTGTACTTCACACCTGTCAGCAAGCCCAGCAGCAACAATATTCTTTGCGACATAGCGAGCCATGTAGGCACCTGATCGATCTTGTTTGTTTGGTACTTTTCCAGAAAACGCTCCCCCACCATGCCGTCCCATACCACCGTAGGTGTCAACAATAATTTTTCTTCCAGTAAGACCAGTGTCACCATGTGGCCCACCAATCACAAACTTTCCAGTTTCATTGATATAAAATTTCGTCTTATCGTCGATATAATCACCACAAACAGGTTTGATAACATATTCTTTAATATCTTCACGAAGTTTTGCCAAATCCATATCATCGTGCTGTGCAGCCACAACAACAGCATCCACTCGTTTTGGTTTACCATCTTCGTATTCCACCGTCACCTGACTTTTTCCATCTGGTCGAAGATACGAGAGAGTTTTATTTTTTCTGACTTCCGCAAGCTTTCTCGTCAATCCATGCGCGAGCATGATTGGGAGTGGCATGAGTTCTGGTGTCTCGGTACACGCAAAACCAAACATCATTCCCTGATCGCCTGCGCCTTGCGCTTTGTGAGGATGACCTTCAGTTTCTTTTTCACCCATGGCGATCTCTGGACTTTGTTCGTCTACGGCAACCATCACGCCACAGCTCTTCGCATCGATACCATAGGCGTCATCAGTGTACCCGATATCGGTAAGAACCTGACGAACCACGCCAGGGATATCCACATACGTTGTAGTGGTAATTTCTCCCCCAACAACGACAAGACCGGTCGTGGTAAAAACTTCACAACAACAGGCTCCATTTGGATCGTCTTTCAAGACAGCGTCAAGGACGGCATCTGAAATCTGATCACAAATCTTATCAGGATGTCCTTCGGTCACGGACTCTGACGTAAAAAAATGTTTTTCTGCCATAGCAAAAAAAATAGCTAGGCTTGGAAGAAGATGGACCCCGATCATATCGGGATGCGTGCCAATTGACAACGCGGACATTGTTGAAGAGTAATCCCGACACAGTCGGGATACGACCCACCAACAACGTGCACCATACATTCATTCCAAGGGTGAATGAATACATCTATATTACTCAAAAATCTTGTATTTGTCAATAAAAAAAACGTCCTCTTGTTGAGAACGTTCTCTCTGTGGGCCGAGCAGGATTCGAACCTGCGAAGGCAAAGCCAGTGGATTTACAGTCCACCCCAGTTGACCGCTTTGGTATCGACCCATGTATCTATTGTTCCTGAGCCAACTCGGGGACTCGAACCCCGGACCGATGGTTTACAAAACCATTGCTCTACCAGCTGAGCTAAGTTGGCGTGTATATAATGACCTTCGGTCATCACGTGGTAAGCAGAAATAAAGAAAAATATATACTGCTTGCCACGTGGCGAACGAAGTGAGTTTTACGTGGAGCTACGTTGGCATGATTATTCCTTTTCCACCATATCTGCGATCCGATCCCGAAATACGTCGAGACGACTGTATTCTGGGTCAATCATACGGATGGCTTGTGAGGCTTCTTCTGCACGACTTTTGTCTGCGACCATTATACTGATTTCTGTGAGCATGTCAAGATATGGAAGATGCTTGGGCAATATATCGACTGCCTGAGAAATCGCCTCATACGCTGACTGGGGTTCAGAAACCTTCAAAAAGAGTTCTGCCAACATCTCAAAAAAAGAAGGATTGGTATCATCAATCAAAACCGCTTGCTCATAATACTGAATTGCCTTGGTCCATTCTTCTCGTCTTGCTGCAAGATTTGCAAGCTTTTCAATCCCACTGATCTGTTGTGGTGCAAGTTTGTGAGCAAATACATATGTTTCTTCTGCTTCAGCAAGTTGTTCTTGACTCAGATACACATCACCAAGACCTTCGTATGCACGAGCATCTTTTTTATCTTTTTCAATAGCACGGATAAACGAAGCTTCCGCTGTTTGTGGATTTCCTTGTTCTAGTGCACGTGCTCCTTTTTTGAGAATATCATCTATTGTTTCTTCTTTTTGGGTATGCTCTACTGGCTGAAATACACGCGCAGGTGTCGGCACGTCAACATTCGAAGCTTCCTGCTTACGTGACGTACGAGAAAACGATGTATGATATTTTTTTTCCTGTACATCATCTTTGAGTGCTTTGACATATTTGCGAAAAGACGTTTGGGTATTCTTCCATGCCATACCCATAGGCGCAAGACTCTTTCGCAAACGGACTTGCTGTTCTTTTGAGCGCTGACTTGCCTTTCGCGAAAAAATCTCTTTCTTTTTTTGTTTCTCTTTTCGCTCTGGTATGGAATCAAGATCAAGAATAGTAAGCTCAGGATATTTCCTAGCCACGATGACCACGATGACACCAAGAGACAATAAAATGAGAAAAAGAGGAAGAATGCTAAACATAGGTTATGCTGATAAAACAGCATTCAGAAGTGAATGAACATGTTCATATTCAGCAGATGCACTCCCTACGAGGAAGCCATCAATGCTCTCATGCGGAAGATAGGATACCACATTTTCATGATTGACACTACCCCCATACAACACAGGAATTGTTCGAACCGAATATGTGTTCAATTCATCTTTGATAAAATCATGGATCTCCGCTGCCTGAAGATGATCACACGCATCCCCTGTCCCAATGGCCCACACAGGTTCATAGGCAACAAAAAATTCTACATCTTTGGAAATACCATCCAAGACACTCATCAGTTGTTTTTTGAGTCGATATTCACGCTTCCCTGCATCAAGATCTTCTTTTGTTTCTCCAATACAGAGTATCGGAATAATGCCCGCATCAAGACACGCATCAAACTTTTTCTTCACGTCTTCATTTGTTTCTCCAAAAATATGTCGTCGTTCTGAATGTCCAACGAGCGCGTGCGTAGCACCAGCTTCTCGAAACATAAGGGCCGATACTGCACCGGTGTAGGCACCCTTGGGTGTCCATGCAACATTTTGAGCGCCAACAAACACAGAAGACCCTCGATACAATTTTTCAACTTCGGTAAAGGCCAGTGTTGAAGGAAATAATCCAAGCTGAATCTTTTCTGTATGAGATGACACCTCTGCAAGTTGATTTGCCAATATCATCGACTCAGAAAAATTTAGATACATTTTCCAATTTGCGAAAAGATATGTCATAGGATGAGAGTTTTAGAGAATTAGAAAGATGTCATTACTTTTTAAGAAGGTCATAATCCACTTCTATGTCTGCAAGTTTTCCTTTGAACCAATCTTTTGCGTCATTGAGTGATGCATTGTGCAACTGGGGTCCGAGCAATTCCAAAAACATATCCAAAACTTCCTCCGCAGCAATCACCCCGATCTCTTCATCCCGTTCCTCAGCAAAAAACGTCATGATCTTATCAATAGCGTACTGTCGTTCTTCTCTCGTTATGAGATCCCAAGGCTTTGCTTTTTGATTCATAGATACATGCTAAAACTGCACATCCCCGGTCTCCACATCCCCAATAATAGCAATGCGAACCTTTTTCCAATCAAATACTTTTTTAGCAACCTGTTGAATTTGTTCAGCGGTGACAGCATCTACCTTGGCAAGTTTTTCCTCTGGTGTACGAATTTCTTTCGCAAACAATGCTTGCTTTGCATACCAGCTTGCCACCGTACTAGAATCTTCGAGAGACAATTCCATCGCACCACGGAGATGTGTTTTTGCATCAGCGAGTTCCCGCGCACTCACATGTTTTGACATCATTTTTTCCAATTCTTTTTTAACAAGAGCAATCGTTTTATTGATATTTTTTGGTTCCACGCCTGCACGCACATATCCGTACCCTGCATCACGATATTGTTCTGCTGCCGCTCGAACAGTATAGGCAAGCCCTCGTTTTTCGCGAATTTCTGTAAACAATCGTGAACTCATAGAACCACCCAAAATGGTCATCAGCACCCCAAGCACGATATTTTGTTCATCGCCAAACTTGAATGCAGGAAATCCAAGCATCAGTTGTGCTTGATCTGTTTGTTTGTGTTCTACACGAATACGTTTTGAAGCTGCACCTGATCCAAGTGTTGCAGGATCAAAGGTTCTCTTTGGCGTGCCACTATTTTTTTGTACACCATACATACTTTTTATCCACGCACGGACTTCTTCACCAATGTTTCCTGCGAGGAAAATATGCATGTTGTTTGGTCCATAAAACGTGTCACGAAATTTCAACACATCAGTTCGTTTGTACTTCATGACATGCTCTGGCGTTCCACCAATATCTCGTCCGAGTGCACATCCATCATAGAAGAGTTCTTCAAACACGTTTTCGATATTCATGATCGGATTATCTTTGTACATACGCAATTCTTCACAGACGGGCCCTTTTTCCTTCTCCATTTCTTTTGCATCAAAGACAGAATTGAACAGCATGTCCGAGAGAATATCAAGCGCGGTCTTTGTATACGCAGCACCTGCCTTGATGTAATACCCTGTATATTCTTTGCTTGTGAATGCATTGTATTCTGCACCAAGTCGGTCTATTTCGCGTGTCAAAATCTGTGCACTTTTTCGTTTTTTTGTTCCCTTGAACATCATGTGTTCGATATAGTGTGATACGCCAGAAAGTTTTTCTGATTCATATCGAGACCCAACCGGATACATGATCAGGGTTGTTGTGGATAGTGCGTTTTCTTGCGGAAGCAAGTACACGCGTGCTTTATTTGGAAGAGTATATTGTTCCAGCATAGATTAAGCGTTTGCAGGTGTTTGTTTTTTTTCTTTTTTCTTGAAGAAATAAAACACAACAGCTGCTGCGATAATGACTGATACGACGAGTGCTACCACATTGTGAAAAATCATACTCACGAGGATCGTCACAACAGACAAGACAAAAGAGATAAGACCAGTTGCGAGACTCACCGCACCACGACTGAGTGATCCAAGGAATGGAAGCACATCAAGAAGAACGGAAAGTGGCGCAAGGACCATACCAAGACCAATCCACATCATGAGAAAACCAACCAGACGCCAAATCCACAATGAACGTGAATGTTCTTGTTGCATAGCAACAACTGATTCTTCAAATCCTGTCATGCGTGCTTCGTACAATGTCTGACCATCTTTATTTACAAATGGAGAAATCTTGTCACTATCAAGCTTTCCAAACGCTGTCACTGTGTTGCCAGACGGAATCACATTGTAAGAAATACGAACATCTCCAACAATAGGATCATCCATAGAAAATCCTCCGACATAGATATATTTTCCACTGACAATTTCTCCATCTGCAGGCAACGTGACCGTATCAGCAGTCAACGCAAGGGCTTCTGACCCTGGCATACTAAACCGATTTGGATCGACGCTATACACACCAACCTTTGCCGTTGGTGCAGTATTTGCTACACTTTCGTACTTTTTACTTGGATTGATGTGTCCTTCTTTTACTTTAAAATTTGATGAATTTGGCACACTGTCTACCCATTTTTTTGTATACGTATACGTCGTCTTGGTTTCTTGTGAACCACCAAGTTTTGTTTCTGTTGTACTGTTGCTTTCTTCTACCCACGCATACATTTCTACTGTTCGACGAACACTGAGATAACTTCCAGATTTCAAAAATTGTCCGTCACTGATCTTGTCGTCAGTTGTCAGTGGCCCTGACGCTGCCACCAGTTGTCCTTTTGGTGCATTTTGTTGGAGGACCGTTGCATCCATTGGGACGGCGGCTTTTGCAGTTTCAGAAATACCAACACGACCTTCGTTCCAAAAAAGGACAGCAAAGGAAGCAAAGAACAGCAAAATCCCAAAAAAGATTCCACCAATTGATCCGCCAAGGCGAGAGCCCCAGTTTTTTTTTGTTACTTCGGTATATTGGTCGGGCATAGAATGAATTCTTAATTAACAATTTTAAATGAAAAATAAAATGCTTAATTCTCCAATTTTCTTTTTGTTTCCGTTTGTTTGGACTTACTAATAATGGTAGAAAATATGAGATTCAATTCATGTGCTTCCTTCCAAAGTGTTCTCGCATCATGTACATAGTGTGGACACGCTTTACCAATCATGCGAAGAAAGTGTTTTGTTTCTTTTATTTCTTTATTCGCAATCGCCATCTTATGAATAAAGTCTTTATTGCTTTCAGCTCCATCTGCCTCACAGTAGTTCGCTCCGACAGCAGTTCCTGCGGCGACAAGTTGTGGAATGAGTCGTTGCGTGACCGCATCTTTTTCTATCTTTCGAGAGAACCCAATAATACTTTCACCAAAATTCGCAGTTCTTTCTTCTAAATCAAATTTTCTAGCCCCCTCCTTATTCATAATATTGGTAATTTTATTTTAAATTATGAATTTGAAATTTGAAATTTGAAATTTTTATCGTGCGAATTTCGCATCTACCCACGCTTTCAACTCATCAATAGCCACCCGTTCCTGCTCCATCGTATCTCGATCACGAACAGTGACTTTGTGGTCTTCGAGTGAATCGAAGTCGACGGTCACACAATACGGTGTCCCAATTTCATCCTGTCGTCGGTAGCGTTTCCCAATACTTCCTGTTTCATCGTACTGTGTCTGATAAGTATACCAGAGTTTTGATTGAATTTCTTGTGACAGTTTTTGGAGTGGTTCTTTCTTTGATAATGGAAAAATGGCAACTTTGATAGGTGCCAAATCTTTGTGCAATCTCAAAACGACTTCTTTTTCTCGTTTTGCATCATCTTCTCCACTACGAGTATCGACTTCTTCATACGCATCGATCAGGAATGCAAGCGTTGCCCGATCTGCTCCATCTGATGTTTCTATAATATGTGGAATATATCGTTCGTTTTTTTCTTGATCAAAATATTCGAGTTTTTGTCCAGAAAATTCTTGATGTCGTGACAAATCCCAATTGCCTCGATGATGCACACCAGCGAGTTCTTTGAATCCCATGCCTGGATACTTGTATTCCACGTCAAAAGCAGCTTGCGCATAATGTGCAAGTTCGTCTTTTTCGTGTTCTCGCATCTGAAGATTTTCTTTCTTCATTCCAAGATTGATATACCAATCGTATTTTTCTTTTTTCCACTTCTTGAACCATTCCATACTTTCGTCTGGATGCACGAAGTATTGTTGTTCCATTTGTTCAAATTCTCGTGTGCGATAGGTAAAGTGTCCTGGTGTAATTTCATTTCGAAATGCTTTCCCAACTTGTGCAATACCAAACGGAATCTTCTTTCGCATAGATCCTTGCACATTCAAAAAATTCACATAGATACCTTGTGCTGTTTCTGGACGCAAAAAAATATCACTTCCCTCTCCTTCTATCACACCCTTTTGTGTTTTGAACATGAGGTTGAACTTGCGAACATCGGTCAAGTCTCCCCCACATTCAGGACATGCAATTTTTGCATCTACCCAAGAACCTGGTCGAAAATCTGGTTTGATTCCTTTTGCTTCGAGAAGATGATCTGCACGAAAACGCTTGTGACATTTTTTGCAGTCAACAAGTGGATCGGTAAATCCATCGATATGTCCACTGGCCTTCCAGACGGTAGGATGCATCAAAATTGCTGAATCAAGACCAACAATATCATTGCGTGTCTGTACCATTGCTTTCCACCACGCTTTTTTTACATTATTTTTGAGTTCTACTCCCAAAGGGCCGTAGTCATAGCAAGATGACAATCCTCCATATATTTCAGATGATTGAAAGATGAATCCTCGCTGTTTTGCAAAGGAGACGATTGGGTCGAGTGAGTCGAGTGACATATGTGTAGAGGGTTAAGTGTTAGGTTTTAGAGAGTTAGGTTTTATACGTCATCTCGAGCGACGAAGGAGTCGAGAGATCTCGAGGCAAAGACGAGATTCCTTCCCAATTTAATCGGGACTCGGAATGACAGGCAATAAAAAAAGACAGAATATCTCACTGTCTCGGGGCCGTGCACCGCTCTGGTGCATGGTGGTTCCACCCGAGTTCCTCCGCACATTGCGAAGACGCTCGTTCGGTTTGTACTAGCTCCACAGTTGCCACACTGCTTCATTGCTAGGGTATTTCTATATTACTCCTTGTGGAGGGTATGTCAAGAGTGTATGCTGTATATAGCGAAATACTTAATGAACTCGAATATAATCTGTTAGATGTTATTATATTTTTTATGAATTACAATGAAGTACAATCCAAACTTAGGTTAATATACTCATCTATCAATCATCAAAATGAATATCAGGAACTTGCATTAAAACGTATGAAGTCAGATGGTACAATAGGTAATGAGGCATTAATTGTTATTTCATTTTATGACGAAAAAGAGGAACCAGATGTTTTAAATCAGATAAACAATGTTATTTCTAATCTTGCCCATATAAAAGACTGTCTTAAAAATAATCTCACCGAGAGAGGTGATGATAATAAAATAATTGAGGCTGAAATAGACAATTCATTGCCCCTACAATTAATTATAGATTTAGCAAATCAACAAAAACACAGTTACCCACTAAAAAATAAAAGGTCACAAAAAGATCCCTTGATAAAGAACATTGG
The DNA here is from genome assembly GCA_002792995.1 of Candidatus Magasanikbacteria bacterium CG_4_10_14_0_2_um_filter_41_10. Classification (GTDB taxonomy): domain Bacteria; phylum Patescibacteriota; class Patescibacteriia; order Magasanikbacterales; family UBA922; genus UBA12086. The sequence continues at coordinate 8,907 of PFPJ01000047.1, forward strand.
TCGCGCGCTCTGTGTTTCTGATAAGCCCGACAATATTATTTACAAAGGACCTAATGGCTCACAAATGAAAAATTGTATGACAAAAATCATAGCAGAAATAACTGACTCTAAGGGCATTTTTTTATGTTATCTTGATGATTTAATAAATGATGCCTTAAACGATTGGGAAAATATCATCAAAAAATATAATATAACTTAACAAAAAATATACTATTCGCAAACTGAGTTAAAAAATAGCAATATGGATTCAAAAAAAACTTCAAGAGAAGGAAAAGAAGCTTTGTATATAAAAGAAATGACTTCACTTCAAAATTATTGGGGTAATCCTATCGATTCAGATTGGGATTTTATAAAAGAATGGTCGGATAATGATTTAGAAACAAATATTAAAGACACTATTGGGCAATTAAAATTTGAAAAAACGATTTTAGTTACCGGAATGATTATCAAAGCAATCATCGGAATATTTATTTTATTTGGAATTATTGGTTTGTTGCTTTTTGGAATAAAACAGTTGTTTTAAATTGTTTCTCAAAAATTCTGTACATCACATAAATATTCTTCTATGCAATTCTCAGAACTTCAAGAAATAATGATTAACAATGCAATGAACTACGGCAAAAGACATAATATTGATATTGACGAAGATTTTGCTGTACTGAAACTCTACGAAGAAGTCGGCGAATTCACACAGGCATTACTCATCCACAAAAAGAAAAGTAGGCCATCAAAATTTGTCTCAGCAGAAGAATCAAAAAAAGAACTCGGGAAAGAACTGGCAGATGTGGTCGGCATGGCTATCCTCAATGCACACCTCCTCGGCATTGACCTCGAAGACGCGATTGATAAAAAATGGATCAATAAAGAGAAATAACTTTCAATTATGAACATACAGAAATATAAATTACTCTTACTATCGGTTTCATCATTATTAATAGCGATACTTGCTGTTTATATGGCATATCTCTCTCTACCAATAGTTTACGACTGTTGTGTAGCCCCATATGATGATTCAAACTCATCAGGAGAAATTACATTTCTATCAACTGTATATATTTTGGCCGCATCGCTTGCAACAGTGCTCTATAGCAAAATTTTAAAAATTGAAGGGAATACACTACTATTTTTTATCGTAACATCACTCATGTTGGTCACAAACTTCATAATAATTTTAAACTCAAAAGGACACATGACTGTCGGTGTAATATTTTTTTATGTGTTCCTTTTCAGTCCATTCTATTTCCCTATCATATATAAAAAGAAAAAAACACTTCAATAAGAAGTGAAGAGAGCCCGCCCGCGATGCCGAAACATCGCGGGCAGACTGTCGAGGATATCAGGCTGGCTACTCGTGCTTGGACGAGTGTCCGATGAGCCTGATCGCGATTGCGGCGGCGAGGAAGATCATGACGACCCCGAACGCCGCGTCGAGGCCGAAGTGTGTCGGCGCCCCAGTGATCGCGGGAAGTGCGAGCGCAAACCCTCCCCACACCAACAGGGTTGCCATGCCGAGAAGGAGTACGAGCGATCCAATGCCGGTGATGAACTCGCCGTACATCCACCATAGATCGCTCAGCCATCCAAATCCACGAATTCTGACTCTCATGTCTCCCCCTCCGGTGAAAGGTTCTCCTCTATTGTTCAAAAATCAACTGAACGCCCCGCCGAGTCTAGCTCGGGGGGCATACAAAGTCGTGTGTCGCGCGCAGTGTGCGCACGTCAGGCGTCAGCAGATGTGCTCGTCGGAGAACACGATCCCCATCGGCGGAGGCTCTTCCGCCAAGCCTCGCGAGAGATCGTAGCCGACGAGCGGCTCGAAGCCGAAGTAGCCGTCGAGGTTCGCCCAGATCTGCTCGTTGGTCGCTCCTTCGAGAGGAACGAGGAAGAGGCACGAGGACCTCTGCGCCTCCCCGATGAACTCGCTGAGCGGGATCGTCGGGACGCGGTGAGGATCATCCTGGTGATCCAGGTAGTAGGCGTGGATCTGCCGCTGCCCCTCAGTGCCGTCGCACAAGGGATCCATCCCAAACCGCAGGCACGAAGGACGTCGCATGAGCTGACCGAAACGATTGATCTTGGCCACGTAAAAGGTGCTGTGGGGGACGATGTCCTCCTCACGCGTCGCGAGGCGCAAGCCCCACAACTGATTAGTTGCGTACGTTTCGTACACTTCCTGCCTGTCGAACATGTGCTTTCTCCTCTGATGCAATTTTCACGACACCATATATTTTCGAATCATCGCCATGGCGACAACACGAAAAAACATATAGCGCGCGCAATATATCAGAAAAACCCTGTTTTGTCAATACAAAAACATCTCGATGAAACGAGATGTTTTTTTGTTACGTACTCAGTATGTTGTATTATGATTCCAACAAAATCGTCACAGGCCCATCATTTACAAAATCGAGCATCATGTGTTCTCCAAATTCCCCTGTCTCGACATGAAGCTGTGTATCTATACATTTCTGCACAAAATAATCGTAGAGTGGTTCTGCTTCTTCTGGACGTGCTGCGTCTCCAAAACCTGGACGTGTCCCCTTACTACAGTCTGCATAGAGAGTAAATTGTGATACTACCAATATACCGCCATCTATATCTGACACACTTTCATTCATCTTTCCATCCATGTCTTCAAAAATTCTAAGCTTGATAATTTTTTCTACCAGTTTGTCAGCGTCCGCCTCAGTATCGCCATGCGTAATACCGAGCAACACCAAAAGTCCATCGGCAATTTGACCGACGACTTTATCGCCTACTTCAGCGCGTGCGCGGGATACTCGTTGAATTACTGCTTTCATATAAAAAAAGAAACGTCATTCCGAGCGAAGTCGGGAAATCTCGTCTTTGCATCGAGATCTCTCGACTTCGCAAAGCTCCGCTCAAGATGACGTACGTACTTACACTTTCAAAATTTCAGCTTCCTTTTCTTCTCCTATTTGCCGAATCAAATCATTGTATTCTTTTACCATTTGTTCAAGATCATCTTGCAATCCATACTTTTCATCTTCACCAATTTCTTTTGCCTTTTCAGATTTTTCTATCTGATTTCGTACATCTTCACGAATTTTACGGATAGAAATACGTGCTTCTTCCAATTTTTTGCTCAATACTTTTACCAACTCTGCACGACGTTCACTCGTGAGATCAGGCAGAATAAGACGAATCATGACACCGTCATTTACAGGACTCAGTCCCAGATCACTGTTACGAATAGCGGTCTCGATAGCCTGCAACACCCCCTTATCCCATGGTTGGATATTGAGTGTTTTTGCATCTGCGACAGAGATAGACGCAATAGACTTCACATCTTGTACTGTACCATATGCTTCAACTTTCACATCTTCGACAATTGCTGGTGTCGCCCGCCCAGTACGAAGAGAAGAAATTTCTTGTCTCAAATGTTCTATCGATTTTTCAAAATGTTCTTTGTGTTGTTCTGCAATATTCATACAAATCTATTAAGATACACTTCATTGTAGTACGTTTTTCCCTATGTTGTCAATACAAAAAAGAACGGCAGGGTCGCCGTTCTTTTGAATCTGTACTTACTTGGTCGGGATCGTGAACCCGATATAGACCCAACTCGATTGCGATGGTGGAACATACAAGACTGTTGGAATCTGACCAGTGGGGAGACTGCGAGTAATCCAATTTTGTCCCCCATCGATACTACGATAAAATGTCGACCGTGCAGGAATAGTGGCAGTATAATAAATATCATTCTCATTTTGTGGATTGATGCCAAAACTATAGATCTGTACACTCCCTGGCGGTGTAATCAAAGACATCGGAGTCCACGTATCTCCTGCATCAGCACTCACGAGAATACCGTATGTTGAGATCCAATACAGTGTATCTGCTTTTGTGGGGTGCAAAAAGAAACGACGATATTCCAACGCTCCAGGATATTGTTTCAATGTTCCGCTCAAATCTTTCCACGTTTTTCCAGCATCATCGGTACGAAACAACCCACTCTCACGCGTTGCCACATAGATCCGATCTGCCTGATGAGTATCTGGAACAACACTCGCAATATATTTGCCAAATCGTTTTGAAAGAGACCAACTCGAACCGAGGTCACTACTCATGAGCAAATCACCGTTACTCGACCCAACAAAGATCTGATAGGACGCAAACTGCTGGAAGGCAATACTTCTAATAAAAACCTCTGACCGAGATTCTCGATACACTTCTTCCCACGTCCGTGCGCAATCTTCACTTTTGAAAACAAAGGTCCCATTTGTCGCAAACAAGGTACAGGGATCTTCTGGATGAATCGTCAAATCATATACAAATCCGGTCGCCAATGGACCCTGCACTCGTTGCCATGTCTTTCCACTGTCTGTCGTGTAAAACATACCATGTTCACGTGACAACCAATACAATGTTTCACTATTGTGAGGATCAGGAACAATCTTGTACACGCTCACGCCTGCAAGACTCTGCACTCCCTCGCTCGTTGGATACGATACGATAGGTTGCCAGGCTTCACCTTTGTCCGTACTAATAAATATCCCCGCAGGACCAGATGTTTGCAATCCTTCATTCTTCGTGGAGGGACCAATACATCCCTGCCCCATAAAAAGAACGGCAGAAAAAAGTAACACGGATGTTGCAAATTTTGAAAATGTTGTCATACCAAAATATCAAAACGTGAGAAGCACGTGCTCAATGAGCAAACGTGGATGCACGTTTTCAAGAAGTTGTTTTTTTGCACGATGGATCGCACAATATGCATCTACTATATCACATCTTGTAGGAAAAACAGAAGAAGATTGTGCATAGCGTTCTCGGAGACAAAACAGCCAGATATCGAGAACCGTCAATAACTCACTCCGAGCACCAATGTGATCTTCCTTTTTGGCAAACAAATCTTCGACACGAGCAAGTTGTTGGGAGAATGGTTTTCCAAAAAGATCGTGGCACCGTGCTACTTCTTTTTTATACCATTCATAGTGATCCATATCGGTCATCCACTGTATTGCTTTGCCAGGGTATCCTCCTGAAAGAGTTGCCATGGATGTGGCAAGGCTCGGATCTATTTTTTTTTCTACAAGAGAGGCGTCAATGGAGGAAGTCTGAACAGGATAAAAATAACATATCTGACATCTCGATCGAATCGTCTCCAACAACAAGTGTTCATCTTCTGCAATCAGAAAAATCGTGGTATCGCCACGAGGCTCTTCGAGTGTCTTGAGGATGGCATTCATGGCGCCAATACTGAGCAAATGTGCATCATCAATAATAACAATCTTTTTTTTATGAAAAAATGGTTTTCCTTGCAAAAAATGTCGTAACTCATAGACATCGTCTACACTAATATGTTTTTTTGTTTTCCCTGTCTTTTCATGAATGCCTCGTTTCAAGAAAAAAAAGTCAGGATTGGTATGCAAAGATGCTTCGGAAGAAAAAAATGTTTTCGCGAGATGCTCAGCCACCGTTCGCTTGCCCAGTTGTGGTCGCCCAACAAAAAGATACGCATGATGCAAATGATTTGTTGCTTGCGCTTTGTCAAAAAAAGTCAAAATGTCTTCATGACCAATGATATCTTTCATACATATTCTATTCATGATGCTAGAGACAGTATACCACACCTATCTCTGGTGTGAGTCATCGAAACATATTTGTACGATGTGTTGTCCTACATGTTCCCACGAAATATCTTGTACTCTCTCCAATGCCAACGAAATTTTTTCTCCTTTCATAGCGTCGACAATACCACTGGCGATTCTCTCGACATCCAGTGGATCAACAAGGACAGCGGCATCACCAGCCACTTCCGCACAACTCGTCGTATTCGACGTCACTACAGGTGTGCCACAGGCAAATGCTTCTAGTATCGGAATACCAAATCCTTCATACAAACTAGGAAAGACAAACACCTCCGCAGCATTCATGATATACGGAAGATGTTCATCTGATACATACCCTGGCAAGATAATGTCATTTTTGTAAGGACTCTTCTGAATAGCTTTCTCAACATCTTCATATCCATATCCTTTTCCTCCAACAAGAACTAATTGACTATTTGCCAGATTGCCAGATTGCCTTTTCTTGAGGAGTTCAAACGCCTGAATAATCCGAACACTATTTTTCTTCAATTCCAATCTTCCTACAGACAATAAAAATGGTTTCTGAATATGATATGTGTTCAATACGTCAGCGATTTTTTGTTCATCAGATATTTCTTTATATGTTTTATCATATGCCAATGGGACAACATGTATGGAAGCTACTCTCTGTTCATTCTTCACCAATCTCTGAAACTCTTGCTTCGTATATTCACTCGGCACTATCACCTTCCATAATTTCCTCACCGCATACTTCGCCGACCACAGACTATACCACCGTTCAAACCAGTTGTAACTTTCGGGAAATGCTATAGCGGCGACATCGTGCACCGTCATGACTGTTTTTTTTGGATGAATTATCGGCACCACATGCCCAGGAACAAACAATATATCAGGAGGATGTGTCAACATCTCCCAGCTCAACCGTACCTGCGTCCACAATCTTCTCGGTGGCCATCTCAAAACTTTGTTCGTAACATGTTCTGGCAAAAATGCTGCCAACTCTGCAATCAATGGCTCTCGTGTATATAACACAAATGTGATGTCTTGTGTTTCAGGGAACACTGATGCTTTAGTATGTATGTTCTTGATTTCTTGAATCAATTGAAATACATACTCCTCCACCCCAGTTCTGTGAAGTGTATTGGCTCGTGATGCATCGATGCCGATAATCATATGCTTAGTCATATCGATTAACAAATCCAGTTACTTTCATAGTCTCACCAATCATCTCCACATGGGTATGAGAGAGTCGGATTGCATTTGAAATATGTTTTCTCCCCGTACCACCGACAACTGATATCGCACCTTCTCCACCAAGAAGCATAGGTTCTATATAAAAGAGTACTCGATCGACTAATAATGAATCCAAATGAACGTCGTCTACAAAATATCCATGTGTGCCACTGCCTCCTTCAACATATATATGTTGAACATCTTCCTTTCCAAGATATTGAAGAAGTCGTTTGAGTGAAATACGTTTTGATCCAAATGTTCTTACCTCAATCCCCGCATTGATAAATCGCTCTCTATCTTTTTCGAGAGCCCGGTTCGTCGTCGCCACCAAGACATTGGTATCACGAAATACCGTATGCGTGATAGGAAGTGACAAACGTGGATCCAAAATAACTCGAAGAAGTTGCTTCTTTTGAAACACACCATGTGCCCCAAGCATAGGATCATCCGCACGTACCGTGCCAGCACCAACAAGAACAGCATCACAACGACTTCGTTCCACGCGTGCATCTATCCGTGCTTTTTGACTTGTAATCCATTTTGATTCGCCCGTACGTGTCGCAATTTTTCCATCCAAGCTCATCCCCGCTTTGAGGGTCACATAGGGCAATCCCGTCTCTGCCCATTTCAGATATTGCTGATTGAGTGCCAATATATCTTGATACAATGGTATTTTTTTTGAAAGGGCTGAAATGCGTAGGCCAGCTTTTTGCAATGCATCTTTCCCTTTTCCATGCACTTTTGGAAATGGATCGACCATACCTATCACAACGTCTTCGATACCATACTGAAGGATGGCATCCGTACACG
>PFPJ01000053.1:0-1820 GCA_002792995.1 Candidatus Magasanikbacteria bacterium CG_4_10_14_0_2_um_filter_41_10
TTTGCTCAGTACATTTCATGGGAGAGACTGCAAAAATTTTATCTCCAGAAAAAGACGTCCTCGTGCCCGCCATTGCGGGCTGTTCACTCGCAGAATCAATCACAGCAGAGGATGTCAGAGAACTCCGAAAACAACATCCGAATGCTGGCGTCGTATGTTATGTAAATACCTCAGCAGGAGTCAAAGCTGAAAGCGATGTTTGTTGCACGTCGGCAAATGTGGTGAATGTGATAGATGCCATGCCACAGGGCGAAGTCATCTTCATACCAGACAAACTCATGGGACAAAATGTCCAAAAACTCACCAAAAAAAAACTTATTCTCTGGGACGGCACGTGTATTGTGCACGAACTATTTACCGTAGACACTATTAAGGAAATCCGTGCGCAACATCCAGGTGTCAAAATTCTTGCTCATACAGAATGCAATAGCGCGGTGGTCGATGAAGTGGATATGGCTGGGAGTACCAGCGACATGCTCCGCTATATTGCATCAAGCGATGCCGACGAAATAATGCTGGTCACAGAATGTGGCATTACTGACAGAGTACAGACAGAGTTTGTTGACAAGCATATTGTAGGAACATGTAGCATGTGTCCTTATATGAAAAAAATAATGCTCCGAGATATTCTCGTCGCATTGAAAGATCCACGCCCAGATCAAATTATTGAGATCCCAGAGGATATTCGTGTAAAGGCAAAACAAAGTCTTGATAGGATGCTCAACATTTCAAAATAGATTATATTCTATAGAACACAGATCTCCCAGATCACCAGGATATCCCAAGATAGTATCCTGGAATATCTGAGGTAATCATGGTAATCTGCGTTCTATATGTACATACGAAATGATATGAATAAACAACAGCACATTGAACAATTCTACAATCAACAAAAAAAACTGACACTCGAAAATCCTTCATACAAAACGTATGTTGATTATTATACGCACGAAACACTTCGCCTTGATCTCGCCGGTGGCGATGATCTGACGACCACGGCAGTGCTTGATACCAATCCAACAGTGTCAGCAAACGTTATTGCAAAGCAAGATGGTGTCATAGCGGGATTGCAAGAAGTCGCGTACTTCTTGCACAGTTTTCCTATTCAAATAGAATTTTTAAAAAAAGATGGAGATACGATCCTGAACAAGGATATTGTTCTCACGCTCAATGGTCCTGTACAAGACATATTGAAAGTGGAACGCACCATGCTCAACCTCCTCCAGCGCATGTCTGGCATTGCGACGCATACGAAAAACTACGTCGACCAGATTCCACAGAGCGTCCTCCTCTGCCCTACTCGCAAAACGCAGTGGGGCCTCCTCGACAAGCGAGCCGTTACACTCGGTGGTGGTGGCACACATCGTCTGGGTCTGTACGACTTTGTACTCATAAAAGACAATCACCTCCCCTACATCACAGATCTCGAAGCGAAGGCAAAAGAGCTTAATGAAAAAGAATTATTTTGGGAGATAGAAGCAGATACCGCCGACCAAGTTCGTGAGTTTGCCATGCTCAATCCAAGCGCTATCATGTTTGATAATTTTTCTCCAGAAGACATACTCATACTTGTGAATGAACTACACCAAACACATCCAGATATTATTCTCGAGGCATCTGGTGGTATCAACGAACAGACGATAGCAGCCTACGGCAAAACAGGCGTTGATATTATTTCTATGGGCTCACTCACCCACTCGGTAACATCGCTCGACATCGGCCTCGACATATTGTAGTATCAAAGCCTTCTCAACCTTCAAAGCCCTCCAGGCTTTCCAAGCATCCCTTATGATTTACGACTTTCTCGTCATCGGCTCTGG
>PFPJ01000053.1:1993-17298 GCA_002792995.1 Candidatus Magasanikbacteria bacterium CG_4_10_14_0_2_um_filter_41_10
ATAGGAGTAGGTTTTAGTCGAAAAAAAGAAATACTCTCACTCACCCAAGAAGGAGGCCATAACGCACGCAGAATTGCGCATGCACATGATGCAACAGGAAAAGAAATAGAACGTGCCCTTATTTTTCATGTGAGACAACACCCCAATATTCAGATATTTGAATCGCATCTTGCGGTTGATCTGTTGATCCAGAATGGTGTATGCAAAGGTGCCGAAGTATTGCATACAGAAAAAAAAGAAATTGAACTATTCCTCGCAAAAGCAACGATCCTTGCATCCGGTGGCGCGGGGCAAGTATATGAACGAAATTGCAATCCAGCAGTTGCCACAGGAGACGGCATTGCCATGGCAGCACGAGCTGGTGCGGAGATTCGTGATATGGAATTTATTCAATTTCACCCAACAGCGCTCGCGCTTGAAGGAAAACCAACGTTTCTTCTTTCAGAAACAATTCGTGGTGAAGGGGCGATCCTCGTGAATGCACAGGGTGAACGATTTATGGAATCTCAACATGAGTTGAAAGAACTAGCACCACGAGATATCGTCGCACGGGCTATCTATGAAGAAATGAAACATGGTCCCGTCTATCTCGATATCACACATCGAGAATCGGCATACATCAAAGCACGCTTCCCCTACATATACGAACAGCTCTGGTGGTATGGTATAAAAATGGATAAAGAACGAATCCCTGTTGCTCCTGCTGCTCATTATACCTGCGGTGGTGTCCACACAAATTTGAACGGAGAAACAAACATACCCGGACTTTTTGCATTCGGTGAAGTTGCCCACACTGGCGTCCACGGCGCAAACCGACTTGCATCAAACTCGCTCCTCGAATGTATGGTCTTTAGCGAACAGACGGTTCCTACAGCTGTGAAATATGTTCAAAATGTTGAAAATGATAAAAATGTTGAAATTGATTCCAGAGACACGGTATACAAAAAAACAGATGTTGAAGAAATAAAAAAAGAAATCCAGCACATCATGTGGGAACATGTTGGGATTGTTCGTCATGAACTGGATGTAGATGAGACATTACAAACACTGAAAGGCATCCAATCAACACTCGACGCATTGCAAAAAGACGGCAAAAATGAGATGCTGGTAGAAACAAAAAACCTGGCCGACGTCGCGATATTGATTACAACAGCTGCAATTGCAAGAAAAGAAAGTATTGGCTGCCATTTTATAGCAAACTAACTCTATGTACATCCTCGGTATAGAATCATCATGTGACGATACCTCCGTCGCACTGCTGGACTGCAGTGACGATGCTTTTGTGGTCCTTGCAGAAAAAACTGCAGGGCAAGTAGATGTGCATAAAAAATACGGTGGCGTTGTTCCAGAACTTGCCGGCCGTATGCATGCAGAAAATATTCTCCCTGTTGTTGAAGAAGTCATGAACGAATGGCGAGAAAAAATGGGAAAAAAAAATGCGTTGCCAGATGTCATTGCGGCGACCACAGGACCAGGATTAATTACCGGTCTTCTTGTCGGTGCAGAAGTCGCAAAGAATCTTTCCTACCTGTGGAATGTACCAATGATTGCGATGAATCACATCGAAGGCCATATCCATTCAGTTTTTATAAACAACCATTTTCCAATCTCAAGTCTTCAATTTCCAGCGCTTTGCCTCATCGTCAGCGGTGGTCATACTGAGATTGTATTAATGAGAGACTTCGGCGAGTACGACCTCCTCGGCAAAACACGAGACGATGCAGCAGGAGAAGCTTTTGATAAAGTTGGAAAATTGCTCGGATTTGAATATCCAGGCGGACCAAAAATTTCAAAATTTGCAGCAGAAGGAAATACAACAGCAATCCCCTTTCCTCGCCCAATGATGAGTAGTGATGATTATGATTTTAGTTTTGCGGGATTAAAAACTGCGGCATTGTACGAATTGAGAGATAGACCTCTCGAAAACGAACAAGAGAAAAAAGATTTTTGTGCGAGCTTTGAACAAGCGATCGTCGACGTGCTCGTCACAAAAACAAAACGTGCCGCAAAAGAATTTTCAGTGAAAACAATCATTCTCGGTGGTGGCGTCTCTGCAAATCCAAAACTTCGTGCTGGGCTCCAGACAATGACTCAAGAAATTTCAAATGTACGATTACTCATTCCAAGCACAAATTACTCAATGGACAATGGGGCCATGATTGCAGCAGCAGCATACATGCGAGGAAAGAAAAAAGAATTCACTGCATGGCAAGATATCGTTGTAAATCCAAATTGGGAAGTGTATGATAAATAATTCCTCCACAGTTTTTTGTTGACAATATACCGATCAACCCGCTATTCTAGCGCCAGATCTTTCACAAAAGCACGGACTCGTTCCGTGCTTTCATGTCTCAGGAGGAGGATACTTCATGTCAGGCTGTGGCAACCACCCAAGGAAACTCAAAATCTTCTCAGGGAGGTCTCACCCAGACCTTGCCGAGGAGATCTGCAGAATCAGGGATACCCCCGTAGGGAAGTCGGTCGTCGTGCGATTCTCGAACGAGAACCTGATGGTCCAGATCAAAGAGAACGTGCGCGGTGCGGACGTCTTCGTGGTCCAGACCTCTGCGCCCCCGGTAAACGAGGGACTCGTCGAGCTTCTCATCACGCTCGATGCACTCAAGCACACATCGGCAGACCGAATTACTGCGGTGATCCCGTACTTCCCGTACGTGCGGTCCGACAAGAAGGACAAGCCTCGCATCTCGATCACGGCGCGTCTGATTGCCGATCTGCTACAGACCTCTGGTGCTGACCGTGTCCTGACGATGGATCTGCACGCGCCACAGATCCAGGGCTTCTTCCGTATCCCGGTCGATCACCTGCACGCCACACCCGTGATCACCGAATACCTGTTGAACGGTGACCTCAGCAATGCAGTTCTCGTGGCGGCGGACGCGGGAGAAGCAAAAGATGTGGGGAGGTACGCAAACCTTCTACATCTCCCCATGGCAATCATCGACAAGCGACGCCACGACGATTCAGAGAAGGCAACACCCACGCACCTCATCGGTGTCGTGGACGGCAAGGATGCCATCATCATCGACGACGAAGTCGCCACCGGTGGCACGCTGGTCGAAGCAGCGACCTTCTTGAAGAGCCATGGTGCACGGACTATCCGTGCCGCGTTCACGCACGCGGTGCTCTCGAGGGATTCGGTCCAAAGGATTGATGACTCCTGCATCGATGAAGTCATCTTCACGGACACGGTCCCTCTCCAGGGCAAGACGTCACCAAAGTTCAAGATTGTTAGCGTCGCAGAGATCTTCGCCAGGGCCATCCGACGCATCCACGACGGCGATTCCCTCTCGGAGCTCTTCCGCTGATCCCCACCCCGTCCTCCTGTAGACAGAAACCCCGGGCACTGCACTATGCGGTGACCCGGGGATTCGACACATCTCTTTAATTTTAGATTTTAAAATGCAGAATAAAAAATTTTATTCTGAAATCAAAAATCTGAATTCTGAATTGTTATTTCGTTATGTAATAAATAATTTGATTTTTTCATCGAGCGTTTCAGAAACATCAACAAACATCTCCGTCCTCACACTCTGTCCTTCCACATCAAAATATACCCGCGCATCACCTGGATGCGCAGCAAACAATTCTTTCAGTGCACCAGCACTGTTTTTTAATTGTTCTTTGGTGACAGAAAACGTCACATATTTTTCGTCTTGCTTTTTGGATGCACGTTCCACATGTGTACCGAGTGACACTTGTCCTGCAACAGAAGCAGCATTTTCTGGTGTCAACAAATAGACATTTTCCACAAAGACTTTATTATCTCCTTCTTCTTTTGGCATTTTTCCTACCACCACGACGACATTGCCCACTACCCAAATGTCTTTTGTTTTTTCATACGTTTTTGGGAAGACAAGATATTCCATAGACCCACTTTTATTTTGTAGAGTCACAAACATCATCACACTCCCCTTTTTGGTAATTTTTTTGTAGGCATTATCGATCACACCACCCGTCATTACCCAACTATCTCTTGGCAGATATTCTACTTCATTCATCGGTGTGAGGGTGTTGCCAAAAGCATGTTCGTATTTTGCAAATGGATGCGACGAGACATAAATACCAAACAATGTTTTTTCCCAGAGCAACTTTTCATCCATTGTCGCAACAGGTGCATCTTTCAGCACGACCTTATCATCGAGTGAAATATCTGTCCCAGCAAAAAGTGATTCTTGATTTGTGACTCCTTTTTCTTTTTGATGTTTGGAATAAAATAAGATGTTCTCACTATTTGCATAAAGTACACCACGGTCATGTCCAAAACAATCCAGTGCACCAGCTTGGATCAAACTTTCGAGTGATTTTTTATTCAAATCTTTGTCAGTGACACGTTCCAAAAAATTTTCCAAACTTGTGTACTGTCCGTGCTCTTTTCGTTCACGATAAATCACATCACAAACATGCTCCCCTACATTTTTGATAGCTGTGAGACCAAAACGAATTTTGCCAGGCTCCCCAGCTTTGCTCGTCATCGCAAAATTTTTGAAACTTTCATTCACGTCTGGTGGCAATACTTTGATACCCATGTGTGTTCCTTCGTGAACAATGGCCGCGACTTTGTCGATGTCACTCGCTTCTGCCTGCAAAATAGCCGTCATGTATTGCACAGGATAATTTGCTTTCATGTATGCTGTCTGATACGCGACGATACCATAGCTCGCAGCATGCGCTTTGTTGAAAGCATATGTCGCAAACGGTTTGATACGATTCCACAGATCATCGGCAACAGCTTTTGCAATATGATTTTTGACGCATCCGTCTTTGAATTGTTTTTCCTGCTGGATCATGAGCTCTGGAATTTTCTTTCCCATCGCTTTTCGAAAATTATCTGCTTGAAGCCAATCATAGCCCGCAAGTTTGATAGCAGTAAGCATCACGTCGTCTTGGTAAATCAACAAACCAAGAGATTTCTTGAGTGTTTCTTCGAGATCTGGATGCGGATAATCAATCGTACTCGGATCATGCGCACGCTTGATATATTCTGGAATAAAGTCCATTGGCCCTGGTCGATACAGGGCAACCATAGCCATGATATCGTCAATATTCGTCGGTTGCAGTTCTTTGATCCAACGGATCATACCAGAACTTCCAAACTGAAATACACCCATGGTTTCTCCACGAGAAATCATGTCGAATGTTTTTTTGTCATCGAGTGGCAAATGATAAATATCGACTTCTTCGCCCGTCGTTTTCTGTACAATCTCCACAGCCTTTCCCAAAATAGAAAGATTTCGAATACCAAGAAAATCGTTTTTCAGTACGCCCGCTGCTTCGACATCGTACATACTGTACTGTGTCAAAATACGATCACCTCCAGTTTCACGTTGGACAGGACAAAAATCAATAAGCGGTGTAGGTGAAATCACCACACCGGCGGCATGGATAGACGTATGGCGCGCACATCCTTCTACTTTTTGTGCAAGCGTGAGAAGACTATTGACATCATCATTGCTATCAAACAATTTTTTCAAATCTGGTTCTTCTTTGAGTGCACGATCGAGCGTCATCGGAAATCCCTGTGCACCTTGGGGGATAAGTTTTGCAACCTGATCACAAAAATTGTATGACAATCCAAGTGCACGACCGACATCACGCACCGCAGCACGCGCGGCCATCGTTCCAAACGTAATAATCTGCGCGACTTTATCTTCCCCATATTTTTTTGTCACATATGCAATCATCTCGTCACGACGATCATCGGCAAAATCTGTATCCACATCAGGAGGACTCGGACGCAGTGGATTGAGAAATCGCTCAAACGGCAATTTGAATCGGATAGGATCCACGGTAGTAATCCCGAGGACAAACGACACCAAAGACCCAGCCGCAGATCCACGAGTGGATTCGACGATACCATTATCTTTTGCATAACGAACATAATCTGCCACACAAATAAAGTATGGTGAATACCCTTTTGTTTTGATAATATCAAGTTCGTATTCTATACGATCCGTAATTTCTTTTCCCATCTCTGGATAAAATGTTGGTGCACACAAAAATGCTTCATCGCGAAGTGCCTCATCTGCCGTTTTGCCTGGCGGCAATTCTACTGGCGCAAAATGCCACTGATCGAGCTCAATCTCTATATTCACTCGCTCGGCGATCTTCACTGTGTTTTCAATCGCATCAGGCACATGACGAAATCGAGATGCAATGTCGTCCGCAGTATTGAATGATCTATCGACATGACGAAAATCTTCTCTGTGCCCCATATCCACACGCCATCCTTCTGAAATACAACGAAGCACATCCTGCGCCTCGGCATCATCAGGATTCAGATAATGGACATCGCGAGTAACGACTTTTGGAATACCAGTTTGTTCGGACAAAGCAATTAATTTTGTATTGACATCTAGCTGCCCTTCTATCGCTGGATGATCTTGCAGTTCAAGAAAAAAATCATTCTTTCCAAAGATATCTTCATACTCTTTTGCCACGGCAGTGGCTTCTTCAATTTTATTTGCTTTGAGTAATTGCTGGACTTCTCCCTGAATATCTCCAGACAACGCAATAATCCCGTCCGCGTATTCACGCAGAATCGCTTTGTCGAGGCGTGGTTTTCCATTAAAAAATCCGTCGAGATGTCCGATGGACGAAAGTTTCATGAGATTGCGATACCCATCAAAATTTTCCGCGAGGAGGATCAATGTATACAGGTCTTTATCTTTTTCGAGATCTTTGTCCCCTAGCCCTCTCGGTGCCATATATGCCTTGAACCCAATAATCGGTTTGATTCCCTCTTTTTGGCACACCTTGTAAAATTCTATAGCCCCGTACATGGATCCATTGTCTGTCAGTGCCAAAGCCGAAAAACCGCGCTCTTTGGCGGTTTTGACAAGCTGTTTGATTTTTGTCAGTCCATCCAAAATAGAATAATGGGAATGGACATGAAGGTGGACGAATTCTGCCATAGTATCACCTATGGTACTGGTTTTGGGGTGGGTTGTCTAGGGTAATTTTTGTCTCTTTAGCTCCCTCCTTGACATATTTTTCAATATCAATTATTATGTGCACGCTCGAGCAATCGCCCATCGTGGGCACCGCCCGCTTGGGCACTCGTCGGGGAAACTCGACTTGTGCCCTACAGGGCATTGAGACGTTCTCGCTTTTTGCTTGAGCAACACGCAGTTGTGGGGACCTTCGGGAAACCACAACTGCGTTCCCCTCATCTATCAAAAAATCGACGTTCATCGTCGATTTTTTTGTTTCTTCTTACTTTAGCTGGCTCCATAGTGGCGCAGCCCTGAGGAATCGAAGGGTGGAGCCATCCTGCCACACAAAAAAACTCCTCCCCGGAGTTTTTTTCATTCTGTCACCTCTCCCCTCCCCACCTTGACAAAATCATCCACCTCTGCCATATTTTCATCACCAACAGTAGCACTACCACAGGAGGCACCTCATGACTTACGTAGAAATTACGGCTACGCTCGACAACGGCAATCTGACGATGGTCATAAACACCGGAGTCAGACGAGCCGAGCTCCTGACCCAGTTGTTGAAAAACCACACGTTTGCCAAGTGTGCAACCGTCCCAGGCAACAAGCTGCGCGTCAACTTGGACATTGCCGGATTCATGCAAACCCTGTCCTTTCTCTTCTACCACATGATGGTGGAAGTGACCGATAACGGGGTGATCATCCTCAAGATCAAAAACAACAAGCTTGCTGCCGAGATGCTCAAGCAGGCTGCTGGCGACGCGGCGGCGCTCGACGAGTCGGGCTTCTACTGCACTGCCACCATCCACCCGTAACCCCGACGCCCCTCGCGTCTGACTTGTTCCCCAAAAGGACTACGCAGCATGGGAACGTTCGGGGACAGTCAAAAAAAACAGCAGTGTATGCTGTTTTTTTGTTTGTATATTTATTTCTTCTTCGCACTTTTTCGCTTCGTCTTTTTTTTTCCGCCCGAGGCGGATCCGCCTTGGGCGAACTTTCCTTCTCCCGACAATTTCTTCTCTAGCTGACTCGAGAGTTTATTCATTACCATATTCCCTACCGTCCCAGTAAAAAATTTGCTGACAGATCCCATGTGATCACTCACATTGTCTACTTTTTTTCTGATAAATTCTACAGCGTCTGCAATGAGCTCAAGTTTGTTCGTCACATTTTCGATAATCTCATTTGCATTTTTCAGCACTCTCGCTGCCTGATACAAGAGCCAACATAAAAATACCGTAAACCACAAGACACAAAATGATAATACAATATATAACAAATCTTGCGGTGTATTGAACATATGACAGGCAGGTTAGAGTTTTAGATTGCTTCGATGAAAGTATAACACAAATAAAAAGTGGTGTGAAATACAGTGAAGTAATTAGTTACTTACTATCACGTAAGACTCTAAGGCTCTAACACCTATCTTCTACCCCAAAAATCCACGACGCTGTGCGGCGAGCAAGACATACTGTGACACATCATCCATGCGATTCGTAGCAAGTGCTTCACAAATACGTGTAGTGACACTCACATGTCCTTCATCTCGAACAACATCTCCAAACCATTCACTCACCCGTTCTTTGACTGCAACAGGAAGATATGGAGAATCCATATCTACAAACGAAATAGCATCTTTCAAATCTGACTCGATGCTGGGATACACTTCTTTGATAATACGCATATCCTCCTCTGTCAATGTATCAAGGCCAAGCACTTCCGGAGGAACACCAAGCGAATAGAGAGAGGCCGTAAACGTAATTGCTCGTGGCAAATGCTTTTCTCCCATGGTCCGAGAATATCCAAACAAACCGATGTGCAATTTTCGTTTTCTGCGTTTTGGAATGTGTACAGCGACCTCATTAATCACATCAACGAGCTCACGAAGCTGTTCCTGATACCGCGTACTATAACGATCGATAATATCGAGTACCTGTGTTTCTGGCACGGCAATCGGTTGTTGTCTCTGTGATGCACGAAGTGTCTGAATCGCAGACTGCACCAACGCAGGATCGTTATCAAATTTGAATGACGACTGAATTGTAAACGTCTGCACACTTGGATACCCCTTCAACATTCCTTCCACTGTTTGCGGACGAAGATTGCCACGAAATGGTGCAGAACCGGCACCAAGAATCGGATAAATGGGAATCCCCAATTCTTCACCAAGTAAATGCAATCGCTGAAGTGCAATTTTATTAATCAAGACCGCTGCAATAGAACCATAATTGACAGCAGGGTCACTGCGCGCGAGAAACACACGCTGATACGACACATCTTTATCTTTCAAATACTCTCGGACAATATCGGCACTCGCGAGCATGTGTTCCATATCTTCAAACAACGGAATCACGTGCACAGTTTCCGGACGAAACTCCCCTACCCACTCACTGACAGAAATATCATGAGGACGAACGGGCGTCTTTCCTTTCCCCACCACGAACTCTTTGTAATACTTATAAATTCGATCCAAACTTTCTGCAGACGTCGTCATCGGGAGAATCACTTCAAAAATAGGTACCGTTGCCGTCTCGCCATAAAACGCACGCGCTGCATCAAATGATCGAGGAATACTTTCGAGTGTTTCGAGCAAAATTTTTCCTTCTGTTTTTTCTATTTCTGGATTTGGCACACGCACCGTCAACCGGAGATCACTCCCAAGGGTATGCTCACGAAAAAAACGCTCATTTTGGGTGAGCAATTTTTTGACAACAAACACATCAACTTCTTTTCCTTCTGCATCCCACATCTGTTCATCACAGCCGAGATGCGCATAGGCATAATAGGCTTCCTGAACTTCGTCTTCACCACCGAGCTGAGCATGCTCGGCAAAAAATGGTTGAAACACATTGTCAGGATGCTGCGTACTCATGCAGCGAGGGATCTTGTGCTCATTCATATTATGCCCGGATTTCAGCACCAAACTTTTTTTGAAGCATTGCTACGATCTTGTCATGGATGACGTCAACATCTTTTCCTTCTAGTGTTTTCTCGTCTGATCTGTACGTGATGCGGTATGCCATACTCTTTTTTCCTTCTGGAATATTCTTTCCGGTAAAGACATCAAAAAGTTCGATATCGACTGTCAGTGGATCTGCTTTGATGAGTGCAGCTGCGATGTCTTCATGTTGCTTTTCTTTATCAAGAACAAAAGCAACATCTCGTTCAGTAGACGGATATTGAGGCAATGGTTGATATTGTGTTTTTTCAGTGAGAAGCGGCACAATCTCAGAAAGATTTACTTCGAGAATCGCCGTTCGTGCATCGAGCCCAAGCGTTTCGGCAGTCAAAGGATGAACTTCGGCAATATGCCCAACATGCACATCATTCACAAATACCTTTGCAAAGCGCCCTGGATGAACAAGGACATCATCGAGCGTTTTCTTTTCATAATGTACGACAAGACCTAGTCGAGTCATGACTGTTGTAAAACTGGTCGAGACATGAAGAAATGGATTGGTGTCTCCCTTTGCGGCATGCGCCATAGCGAGGAGCGTATCTTGTCGAGGCAAGACATGCTGTTGTCCATCTTCTTCACCTTCCAATTCTTTTTTGAAGACCTTTCCAATTTCAAATATATTCACCGTATCAAATCGATGCAAATTATGCTCTACCATCTCGAGCATATTTTCTCGAAGATGTCGTCGCAAATAGGGGCGATCCTTTGCTATTGGATTTTCAAGTTCGAGATAGTCTTTTGTATGTTCACCAACTTTTTCGAGGAGCTCTGGTGCAACAAACGAATAATTTGATACTTCACTATAGCGTGCTTCATGCGCGAGGAGTGTTCGCAATGTTGTTTCAACATCTCGAAGAGCATTTTTTGGCGGTGGCACAATTGGGAATGTTGGAAGTGATGGCGCGATATTGTCGTAGCCATACACACGTGCAATTTCTTCTACAAGATCTTCTCGAATAGCAATATCTTTTGTCGCGCGCCATGTTGGAATCGTGACAGAAAGTATCTGTTTCTTTTCTTTCACACCAAACCCAAGACTTGTGAGAATCCGAACCATCTCTGTTGCAGACAAATCCACACCCATTTTTCTCTGAACAAAATTTATGTCCAAATCGATTGGTCCTTGGTCAAGCGTGAAATTTGATTGATCAACAATGGTACTCGATACAACACTCTTTGGAGACACTTCTTTGAGCAACTCGACAACACGACGCATAGCGAGCTCACACAGATTCGGATCAAGGCTTTTCTCATACCGGGCAGACGCATCAGTCCGAAGACCATGTCTTGTTGCTGTGCGACGAATAGTAACAGCATGAAAATTTGCAGATTCAATCAAGATGCTTGTCGTCTCATTTGTAACACCACTGTTGTTGCTTCCCTTCACACCAGCCAGCGCAACGATCTTGTCTTTCGTCGCAATCACCAGATCTTCTTTTGTAAGTTTGTATTCTTTATCATCCAAAGAAGTGTACACTTCTCCATCTTTCGCTTTTCTTACAACGATTGTTAATTGTTTATTGTTACTTGTTAATTTATTTGCGTTGAATGCATGAAGTGGTTGCCCAAGTTCAAACATGACAACATTCGTCACATCGACAACATTGTTTCTTGGCTGTACCCCGACACTCATGAGACGTTTTTTCAACCACGCCGGTGATTCTGCAACCTCTATACCATCAATCGCAACAGCCATATACCGTGGACACGCCTTCGTATCTTTCACAGAAACGTCTATATTATGTTTTGTTTCTTGGACCTTTATCTTCGCAGGAGCATAGTCTTTCAATTCACTTCCATACATCGCACTGATCTCCCTTGCCATGCCATACTGTCCCCACAGATCTGGACGGTGCGTCATGGACTTGTTATCAATATCAAAAACGACATCATCAAGTGACAATGCAACCGCTAATGGCTTTCCTACATCTTTTGCACTTGCGATATGAGTCAAATCTACAATTTCTTTTTCATCTTTTTTGGGAAACATTTCGCCAAGCCCAATTTCATCACTTGCACAGATCATACCGTAACTTTTTACCCCACGAATCTCTGCTTTTTTGAGTTCAATAAGATCCCCTTCTCCATGCCATCGCACTTTCGCGCCCAGCGACCCAAATGCACAAAGCATCCCTTCTGTCACATTACTTCCTCCGCACACAACCTGTGCAGGATGCGCCTGCCCAAAGGCAACCGTACAAATATTCAACTTGTCTGCGTTCGGATGTTTTTGTACAGATTCTACTCGCCCGAGAAAAACATTATCGAGGAATTGTGCTTCATCAATCACGCCTTCAACTTCAACAACGTGCATCGTCAAATCAATGCCAATTTGCTGTGGTGTAATCTTTTTTGGAATAGTTGTGAATTGTGAAATCCATTGTTTACTTACGAGCATATTAGAACTGTTTCAAAAATCTAAGATCTCCTGACTGAAAATGTCGTATATCTTCAATACCATACTTCACCATAATCAAACGATTCAATCCCATGCCAAATGCCAACCCTTGCCATTCATTTGGATCATAGCCTGCTTCTTTCAATACATTTGGATGAATAAGCCCACATCCTGCCATTTCAATCCATTCTTCTCCTCGACCAATATCTGCTTTGATATCAAGTTCAAAACCAGGTTCCACAAAAGGAAAGTAGCCAGGGCGGAATCGAATCTCGACATCACGCTGATACAAGCTAGACACAAATTCTTTCATCACGGCAATCAAATTCGCAATATTGATATCCTTACTCACTGCCAACGCTTCAAATTGATAAAATGTATGTTCGTGTGTCGCATCGATATCTTCATTTCGAAACACACGTCCAGGATATGCAGCGCGCATTGGCTTTGTACCACCTTCACTATACTTTCTCATCAGTCGCACCTGCATATTGGATACATGCGCACGCATGCACAGTTCAGGATGATCTTTGACATAAAACGTATCCATGCCTTCTCGAGCAGGATGATCAGGTGGAAAATTCAACGAATCAAAAACAAAATATTGACTCTCGAGTTCTGGTCCATCTTCTACAAGAAATCCCATAGCAAGCGCAGCATCTGTCATATCCTTCAATCCTTGTGCCATCGGATGAATATGCCCATGCTCTTCTTTTGGCAGTTGAGGCTGTGTGACATCGATTGATTCGATGTCTACAATTTTTTTCATCTCTTCACGCTGAAGATCTGCTCGTTTTTCTTCTAGTTCTTTTGTAATGTTTGTTCGCACCTCATTCATCATCTCGCCAATTGCTTTCTTTTGTTCTACGGCAACATCCTTCATTTGCTTTGCAAGATTTGTAAATGCACCAGCTTTTCTCCCAAAAAATGTCTGCTCCAATTCTTCGAGCTGCGATAAATCTGACACTCGCTTCAGCTGTGCTTCAAATTCTTTTTTTACACTTGCAAGTTGTTCTTTCATAAATAAAAACTAAAACAGATTTGAAATATCTCTCCAGGTCACCACGACAATCAGGAGCATAAGCAAGAGAAACCCAATCGTATGCGCTGCCTGTTCGTATTTCATTGGCACAGGCTTCTTGAATACCCTCTCATATACTACAAAGAAAAGACGTCCGCCGTCCAGTGCAGGTATTGGCAAAATATTTATTACTGCCAAAGAGAGAGACAACATCGCCATGATGTTAATCACATAGGACAATCCTAGTCGCGCACTTTCTCCGACAACCACTGCGATACCAACAGGACCCGCCACACTAAATGCCAACCCCTGTCCCATGACAAGTCCTTTTATCAAAAAGAAAAATGCAAGAAAAATATTGACCACACCAAACAAGGCAGAAAGAATTCCTTTCCAAATCGCGAGATACCACGGATATCGTACGATACCCGCGTCAGCCAAAATAATACCTAATCGTGGTGTTGGATCTTTTTCTGAAAGTGGTTCTGGCATCAACGTAAGGTGAAGTTCTTCTCCACCACGTTTAACGGTCAACACAGATTCTTCTGTTGGGTGTTCTTCTATATATGACACGAGATCAGAGCTCGTAATAAGAGGAACCCCACTAATAGATTCCAAAATATCACCATATTGTACACCAGCATTGTCTGCTGGCGACCCTGACTCTACCTGTTGCGCCGTGACCATAGGAGGTTCCACAACGATGGCTTGAGGATCGCTGAGCACGTCTCTGTCTGCTGGCAACCCAATAGTAAATCCAATTGAAAGAAGAACCGCAGCAAGCACCACATTCATCGTCACGCCAGCAATCAGAACACTTCCCTTTTTCCAAAATGGTTTTGCACCAAAACTATCAGATTCACTCGCAAGTTCCCCATTTTCTCCTTTTATTTTTACAAATCCACCAAGTGGTAACCAATTAAGTGAATAGAGCGTGGCAGGAAATTCATCGGTGTGTTCTCTATCTTCTCCTCCTACAGTTTCCTTGAGCGTATTTTTTCCTTTTCCTTGAACAAAGACAAACTTTCCAGTTTTTGGATCCTTGTACCACCCAAACGCGCGTGGCGGGAATCCAAATCCAAATTCGTATACTTTCATGCCACTCTTTCTCGCGACAAAAAAATGACCCCATTCATGCACGAGGACAAGAAGAGCAAGAATACCAATAAACAAGATAAGTGTGAACATAGCTACAAATATAGACAAACCAGACAATACACCATTACTCAGAACGCGCGACAGCAATGGCAAGGCCAAGAATAATAAAAATATCAATAATGATGCTTAGGGCAATCATACATTGACGAAATGATGAAAAAAGAGCTAAAATGACGGTATCATTATCACATAGCTCACTATTTAATTCAAGTGTAACAATATATATGATAGGACCACTTGGTACATTACTTGCGGTACTTGCCCTGATTATTTTCTTCTTCGGCATCCGCATCGTCCGCCCAACACATAGAGGCACTGTCGAACGACTCGGAAAATACAAACGACTGGCAGAACCAGGATTCAACTGGATCATCCCTGTGATCGACCATATCTATCTTATCAATGTCACAGAGCAGATGGTCGATGCACAGCCACAAGAAATCATTACCAATGATAATTTGAATGCACGCGTTGACGCACAGATTTATTTTCGTGTAAAATCTGATGAGGAGAGTATCAAAAATGCACAATACAATGTCCAAAATTATCAAGTGCAGATCGTAAACCTCGCGCGCACCACACTCCGAAACATCATCGGGACACTGACTCTCAAATCTGCAAACAGCGAACGAAATAAAATCAATACAGAACTCCTCACTATTCTTGGCAAAGAAACAAAAGATTGGGGAATGGATATTGTTCGCGCAGAATTGAAAGAAATCGATCCACCAAAAGATGTCCAAGAAACCATGAACAAAGTCGTCAAAGCAGAAAATGAAAAAGTGGCTGCCCTCGATTTTGCAAATGCCGTCG
>PFPJ01000068.1 GCA_002792995.1 Candidatus Magasanikbacteria bacterium CG_4_10_14_0_2_um_filter_41_10
AAATATTTGTGAGCTGTCGAATGATCACTGCCAATCCCCAAAATTGTCCATACGAATATTTTTGTGGAATAAGAAATACTTCGGGGATATCGACACCCACCACTTCCCGCCATAGTGCCTCAGGACCAAACAAAACAGGAGGAACGATCTCACCTGAGGAAAGCTGTTCTTCTACCGCAATATGTCGCCAGACATCCCCACCCCACGGCAACATGTGCGATAATGGCATATACATATGCAACAATACACTCTGCATCAACACAAAGAGCAACACATGTTTTGTGACAGTCTTGGAACAAAGAAGTATCCCCAAGAGAATACTCAACACAGCAACAAGAGGAAGAATAAAAACCGAAAGCGATTGCCATGGAGAAAAAAAGACAAGTGTCCCATATGTATGAAAAAAGAGCCAAACAGTGACACTCCATAAAAGGATATACACCCACGAAATCCATTTCATGTGTGGAAAAACAATCAAGTATTCCTTTCGTCCCTTTCCTTCAATGCCAGGTCCGTGTGATTGCCCATGTACCCATATATTGAGAAAAAAACTCAATACTAAAGAGGTGGTGAGGCTTATGAATGTCAAAAGATATGTTGTTGTATAAAATGTTATGACAATAGATTCTATTCCAGATACAACAAAAAGAGCTGCAAAACAAGCGAGAAACACAGTGACAAATCCGCGCTCAAACCGAAAAACATGTTCCAATATACGTTGCCAAAGATATGTCAACAAAAATAGATAGCCAAGTGTGAGAACAATCCCCACAACAGAGAGGTGCCATCTAAATATATTTAGATACAAAAAAGAAAGCAAGACACCTCCTATACCAAAGACACTCCATTGCGATTTCAGATATGCCATACGTTTATACACCATGGGTAAACAAACTGAGCACAGCAAAGCCAATAGCAAGTCCAAATACGCCTGCAGCAAGAGTCAACAAAAATGGAAAATCCAACAGCAGTGCAAATAATGTCAAAGATACCGCAATAACTTGTGATACCATTTTTACTTTCCCCCACAAATTTGCCATTCGTACCGTTTTGAATCGTATCCTCAACGTGAGTGCAGAGAGAATAAATAAAATTTCTAATCCCAAAATAACAACGCCCAGCCATATATTAAAATTTTGGAATACTAATAAAATAACAGCCGAACCAACTAATAGCTTGTCTGCAAGAGGATCAGCCAGAATCCCAAAATTAGTAATCTTGTCTTGCGTCCGAGCGAGAGAACCATCGAGTGCATCGGTAAATGAAGCAAAAAGAAAAAGCAATACACCAAACGTGTATGAGTGCGATGCCAATAGCCAAAATACAATGGGCGTCAACACAATGCGGAGAACCGTCAATGTATTGGGTGTCACCCATGCAGGGAGCCAGCGAAGGATTGTCCACGCCAAAAACCTATCATGTGGATGCACGTACTGAGCTACTTGATAGGCAAACAATGCAGGCTCTGTTAATTTTGCTTTATTGATGACTTTCCTCATACCACGTATACTACCAGATATCTTAAAAAAGAAAAAAATGATTTACATGAAATATCGTCTCCTTCCCCTCCTACCACTTGCTATTGTACTCCTAAACAGTTGGTTTCTCCACTCCTGGATTATTGGTTTGGGTGCTGTTGTTATATACACGATCCTATTTCTCACCAAGAGTGCACTCTCTCTAGGGAGGAGTATCAATGGTGCCCTCATACTCCTAGGCTATCTTATTCTCACAAATGCCACAATTTATTATATCTATGGGACAACACAACTGACCAGTTTTTTTGTCTTGCTTGGATCATATATATTCTTCTTACTACCAGAACAAACATCAGCTTTTCAAAAAACAAAAAAATGGATAGAAACATGGCGCACCTTTGTAGAAGATATTCGTCACCCCTTTCGAGATGCCGACGTCGTCTTTCTCAGTATTCTCGTAGCATTTCTCGATACCACGCTCCTCGGACTCCTCTGGGCAAGACGAACAATGGATGTCATGCCATCACCATGGCAGGCAGTGACCGTATGGTTTTTTATCGTATTCACCCTCTCGACATTATTACTCTTCTCTGTAGTGTCAAAACAGAGACATCGAGGGCTCGGCCTTACACTTATTTCCCTACACCTCTTTACGATGTATTCGATCGTCGCTATTCTCTATCCACTCGGATATGGATTTGATGCATTTATCCATCGAGCTACAGAAAGTTGGATTTTTGAACACGGGTCTATCCTGCCAAAAGAACCGTACTACATTGGGCAATACAGTCTTGTCGTGTTTCTTTCACATATAACAGGATTGTCTATCCACATGATAGATATTTTTCTTGTACCGTTCCTTGCAGCGTCCCTATTACCCGCTGTTGTGGCTTCCAGCCTAGCGAGAATATGGAAACTTTCCACGAACTGGCAGACATTGCTTGTCCTCGGCATATGTTTTATTCCATTTCTTTCAGGATATCTCACAACTCCACACAATCTCGTCCTCTTACTTTCGATAGTAGTCGTCTTTACGACAATGGCATATCAAAAAGATACTCGCTTTTGGTATATTCCTTTTATTCTCACACTGGCAGCAATCATCACGCACCCACTCATCGGTGCACCTATCCTCGGATTCTTCTTGACAGCAGTGTTGATCCAAAAAGCATCTTCACGAATATGGAAGATAATATGGCTTTCTTTTGGAAGCATCGGACAACTCTTCTTACTTCCAATGTTATTTACGGTCAATAATGTCCGCACAGGCAATGGTCTCCCAATAGGCACCAACCCCTTCACAGCAATTCCTCATTTTCTGGAACTGTTTGCCCGTCCATATTGGTATCTCAAGCAGGCCCCACTTTTTTGGGAAATGATCTATACATGGGAAAGAATGATTGTTCCTGTTGCGATTCTTTTCGCAGTGATAGGATTTGTCATGTACAAACAGAAAACAATAGCGCAGTATCTCTATCCTCTTACTGCACTTGCCATGTTTTTGAGTGCATGGCTCCTACGCTCGTGGATCACCTTCCCAAATGTCGTCATATACGAACAAGGTGACTATCCACTCAGACTTATCCGCGCGAGCATACTTTTTCTGCTTCCATGGATGCTCTATGGGATATATCAGAGTATCAAAAGCATGCCCAGACCTGTATACAAAAAAACACTTCTCATTCTCTTTGCCTGCTTGTTGACGATGTCACTCTATTTTTCTTATCCACAAAAAAATATAAAATCAAGATTCCCAGGATTCAATGTGACAGCAGATGATATGAGCGCAGTCGAATGGATCCACACACAACAAGGTACACAAGACAAGTATATTGTCCTTGCAAATCAGCTTGTTTCTGCTGCGGCACTCACGAAGTATAGTTTTGCAAAAAGTTTTGACACGACTGGTGGTGAAATATTTTATTATTCCATTCCAACAGGAGGACCACTGTATCAACAATATGGAAAGATGCTGTATGAAGGACAAAAAAGAGAATTTATGCTGGCGGCTATGGATCTCGTTCATGTTGATACGAGTTATTTTGTCGTGAATAGGTACTGGGCAAATGCAGACAACATCATCGAAGGCGCAAAAGAAACTGCTAATAGTTGGCAAGAGATTAATGACGGAAAAGTTTGGATATTTCAATATCATCGATAATATAAGTATGTGACACATAAAAAACATCCATAATATGGATGTTTTTTATTCCTCAATCACGTTTAGAAAACAGCTACACATGATAGTAGGAAGGAGATGCGCAGAGCGACATCTCCCCCTCCTGTCGATCGCCCGCTACCGGCCTTCCTCGACCGAAAGACGGGAGAAAGGCCAAGGTGTCAGGACTTGATGGTTGGCTTCGGCGAGAAAATCACCGACATGTGTCTGTCGACGACAGAGGCGACCACACAAGGATCTGCATCTGGCGTGAAGAACACCTGCCTGAGGACCGGCGTCGGCATGGATCGTTCGAGAAGACCACTAGACCACATGTCACCCACGATGAGGTAACTGGCACCTTGTACCATACGCCTCTCCTGAGAACACGCGAGACAACCGCCGACTTCTGTAAAGCCGGCAACATACGCGCGCTCGGCAACAGGAGTCACCGTCCCATCCGTCTCGTACCAATGCACATAGGTTCTCGTTCCAGAACGACACTCCTTCCTGCCCGTACGCACCAACTTGAGAATCTCCTGCACAGGAGAAAGAACTCGTGGCGACACACCGTAAGCATCCAGTACCTTCCTCAAGGGCATAGGTACATTAAACACTAGTTGTCCAGCGATGTTCACAAACAAATCCCCCTTCGTGAAGCCATTTCTACTGTCTCTCAAAAAAACAGCAAAAAAGACGTCATGAATAATTTGCTCAAACACCTGGAACAGAGCAGTGTAACAGAAAAACACAATATTGCAAGTATCGCATGTTCACGACGAATATTTATCTTCCTTTTGGTACAGCGACAACAGTGTCGTCACATATTCTGTCGAAGAAAACGCTTTCAAAAAAGTACCAGTATTCTCCCCCATTTTTTGTACCATGTCAGGATGTTTCAGACACCACAATAACTTTTCTTTCAACTCACGTATATCTCCTGCAACAAACGTCATTCCATTTTTTCCTTCTTCTATCAGTTCTGCGATTCCTTCAATATGACTCGCCAGCACGGGAACACCAAATGCAAAACTTTCAAAAATCACAGTCGGAGAATTCTCATAACACAATGATGGCACGATGACCATATCTGCATTACCAAATACGTTTGGCAACGCTTCCCTACTGATTCTTCCGTGGATAATGACTCTCTCATCTTTCTCTGCCATTTTTTTTACGTCTTCCAATATTGATCCATCTCCAACAATGTGCAACTCGCATTGTTGGTCTGTTTGAAAATGTAAGAAAGTGTTCAGAAGAAATAACACTCCCTTATGTTCTTCAACTTGTCCTATGTAATAAAATGTAAACGTTTCAACACTGTTACTTGTTAATTGTTTATTGTTTATTGCCTTGAAGGTCATTGGATTCCGTAGCTGTACAAATCGTGAGTGAGAAAAAAATTTCCATTTTCGATAAAACTCAAGAAGAAAATTGGAGGGAGAAATTACCACCTGTGGCGATCCCATAAGAAATCTCATCAAGCCAGCATATATGGTTGTCGGGAATCCGTTGTACCGAAAAGCACGTTCTTTTTGCTTGAGAATAATCCCGCTTGGTTCTACAAGTTGAACGTCATGAACAGTATGAACATGTCGAATACCCAGAGAACGAATAACCCGTGGAATTAAAAAGCCAAGTCCCATCAGATTATGTGTATGTACCACATCGGGTTGTTCTTTTGCCAATACATCCCGCACGAACCGAGCCGAACCCACATGAAACATATCCACTACGTGCCAAACAAAACGAGCAAAAAATCCATGTTTGTGTGCATCTGTATAAAAAAATAAATTTCTTGGCTTATATTCATGAATTACCAAATTACCCAATTGCCTCTTGGACGAAGAATTTTGCGTATTCTTTTGTGTTCCAAGCGTAATCAATAAAACATGATGACCGGCATCAAGCAATGTCCCAACAGTCTTTTCCACAACCTGCTCAGCACCCCCTCTGGCCAAGGGTGGATATAAATTGTTGATAACGCAAATGTTCATAGTCTATCGAGTGTGAGATGTCCCTCAGTATAAAGAAAGTTCTGAAAACCTGCAATGGGAATAGAAAAATTTGATTTCTTTTTTTGCGAATCAAGTACCTTTTTGAAAGAATTGTCTTCCTATTTAGAAACCATACACACCATCCTCACATATCCTCCCCAGGCTCGCTTGCTGTGTAAGCATTTTTCCGTTAGGATAAAGGTCCTATGTCAGACGAACTTGCCAGAATTCCTCCACACAATATAGAAGCAGAACGCTCCCTGTTGGGGTCTATTTTGATAGATAAAGAAGCCATGGTAAAAATAGCTGACACAATAGATGTCGACGATTTTTATAAAAAAGCGCATGAACAGATCTTTGACAGCATGCGTGAATTGTATGCAAAAAATGAACCAGTTGATGTCCTCACATTGGGAAACAAACTAGAAGAAAAAAAACTTATTGATGGCATTGGGGGTAGAAGCTATCTCGTAGGGTTGTCCAACGCCGTGCCAACGGCATCGCACATCCTCCAATACGCAAAAATCATCCGCAAAAAAGCAACACTTCGAAAACTTCTCTCGGCAGCAGAACATATCAATAAACTTGGGTACAAAGAAGATGTTGATGAAGTAGAGACAGTCCTCGATGAGGCTATGCAACATCTCTACGGCATTACACAAAAACATCTCAAACAAAACTTTGTTCCTATCAATACGATTCTCCATGATGCCTTCGAACGCATGGACGAATTGCATAGAGACCGAGGCAAACTTCGTGGGGTACCCTCTGGATTCACCCAGCTCGACAACTTGCTAGCCGGATTTCAAAAATCTGACTTGGTTATTCTCGCCGCCCGTCCATCAGTCGGAAAAACATCACTTGCTCTTGATTTTGCAAGAAATGCCGCAATCAGAGGAAAAGCAAAAGTAGGACTCTTTTCTCTCGAAATGAGTAAGGAGCAATTGGTAGACCGTCTCCTCTGTGCAGAAGCAGGTGTCGATTTGTGGAAAATGCGTACAGGAAATCTTTCAGATAGACCAGACAGCAACGATTTTCCAAAAATTGGTCACGCCATGGGATTGCTTTCCGAAGCAAAAATTTTTATAGACGACAATGCAGGACAAAATGTACTTCAAATTAGAACAAAAGCACGACGCCTTCAGGCAGAACATGGACTCGATCTTATTATCATCGACTACTTACAATTGATGAGTACGGCAAATAGCCGAGGGAGTGACAACCGTGTCCAAGAAGTTGCAGAAATGAGTCGTGGACTCAAACTGCTTGCTCGTGAACTGAATGTCCCCGTACTCTGTCTCTCACAGCTCTCACGTGCAGTAGAGCAAACAAAACCAGCAATTCCAAAGTTGTCACACCTCCGTGATTCTGGTAGTATTGAGCAAGATGCAGACATTGTTATGTTTATTTATCGAAAAGCTGCAGACAGAAATTATCAGATCGAAGAAATTCCACCGGATGAACGGCATCTAGGAGAAATTCATGTCGCAAAACACCGTAACGGACCAACAGGAGTAGTCAAAGTGTTCTTTGATGCAGCACGTGCAAGCTACCGAAACCTCGACACTCAATTTGAGGGAACACCAACCATGCAACCACCTCCTGCGCAAAAACCACCATCATTTTAAATAAAAGGCTTGGAAAGCCTCATAAGAATTATTCCTATGCTTAACAAACTCAAACAGTTCAAAGATATCCGAGAACAAGCAAAGACCCTCC
Source organism: Candidatus Magasanikbacteria bacterium CG_4_10_14_0_2_um_filter_41_10 (assembly GCA_002792995.1). GTDB lineage: Bacteria > Patescibacteriota > Patescibacteriia > Magasanikbacterales > UBA922 > UBA12086. The sequence goes on from PFPJ01000068.1 coordinate 7,353, forward strand.
AAAACACCCTTTCACAAGAAAGTGTTACCGTAAAAGAAGGTGGTATTACACTCGTCATGGATGGTAATCTTTCTGTAAAGTCACTTGATATCGCAGAAGACATGCTTTCCCCTAGCAAAAAAGAAAAACTCCAAAAAGAAATTATCAAAGCCTATGAGGAAGCTATGAAAAAAATGCAACGCATCATGGCAATGAAAATGAAAGAAATGGGTGGCCTTCCAAATATTCCAGGATTAAGTTAACGACAATCAAATGTATAGCCGACCGATAGAACAACTGATTAAAGCATTTTCAAAATTGCCGTCCGTCGGCCCACGAACCGCTGAGCGGTTCGTTTTTCATTTGCTTAAGTCTGGAAAAAAAGATGTCGCAGAAATCACCAATGCACTGAAGGGACTTATTGAAAATATTAAAAGCTGTGACATGTGCTGGGATTTTTCGGATACCTCACCATGCAAGATGTGTAGTGATCCAAAGCGTGATGCCACAACACTCTGTGTCGTTACAGAATCTCAAGAACTGCAACAAATAGAAAAAACTGGTGCATTTACAGGAAGGTATCATGTCCTCCGTGGTGTGATAAAACCAGGCAATCCAGAAAGTGTACGATTTCTGAAAGTGGCTGAATTGTTGAAGCGATTACAAGATAAACCAATCAAAGAAGTGATCCTCGCGCTCAATCCTGATCTTCCAGGAGAAACAACCATGCTCTATCTACAAAATGCGATAAAAAAAGAATCGCCAGATGTGAACGTTACTCGTCTTGCACGAGGCCTCCCAATGGGAAGCGATTTACAATATGCAGATGAGATAACACTCGGAAGCGCCCTCAAACACAGAACACAATCATAAAACTGCCTTATTAGGCAGTTTTTTTGAAAGTAGTGGGGTGTGCTACGATGACCCCACACTAGTAATAAGTTTTACCCTATTCCGCCCCGCCGACAGAGCGCCTTCTGGATCTTTCGACCCGTGCTTGTGGTAATTCCCCAATCATTATCGTGATTCAACGGAAAGGCATAACATCGAATTCAGGTTTCCCCTAGCTCGATGGGAGCAAGTCTCTTCGTCTATCACGACTATGCGTCCCAAGACGCTCGAATATCCCCGGTTACAGGGATTGCTCGCGAAGGGGGCACAGCAAAAAGGCTAGGCGGCTTAGAGCGTTTCTGCTAGGTCACCGTAACACAATCACATACTACCACACTTTCTATATCAAAAAAGACTATCCTGTGGATAGTCTTTTTTTGTTGTTATTATGAGATTTTGCTGATTGTCACAGCGGTGAATGGTTGTCGATGTCCATTTGCACGCTTGTAACGAATTTTTGGTTTGTATTTGACGACACGAATTTTTTTGTCACGTCCTTGATCATCAACCGTAGCAGTCACTGTAGTTCCTTCAAGGAATGGCGTTCCAATTTTTACGTCCTGTCCGTCCGACGCAGCCGTCATGAGTACTTGATCAAATGTGATAGTAGTACCAATTTCTGCATCGAGTTTTTCAACATGGAGGCTCTGCCCTTCCTCAACGAGGTACTGCTTTCCACCAGTAAATATTACTGCAAACATAGCTATAAAGTTTCAAATAAAAGGTCTTGTCGTACCAGGACTAAGACGACCAATACTATACCTCACAAATACAATGTTGTCAAGACGCCTCTAAGGGGATAGCAAACACATCTCCTATCTTGAGATCATGCCGTGCTGCCCAACCAGCCGGCAACTCGACAACCATCGTCGCATCAATACGTGGTCGATACACGATCAGTGCAGATTCTGTGACATATGGTTCTATAGGAACAGCGGGTGCAATATCAACGACAAGGCCCTCATCTAACCACACGATATCAAGAGGAAATCGCATATCTCTCATCACAATACCATGACGCCCAGGGTAATCATACAAAAAAAGCATACCATCTTTTCCTCCAAGATCATCCCTTCCACCAAGACCAACATACATATCTTTGATTGTTTTCGCCACGTAGAGTTCTAGTTTTTCTTGTTTCAAAAAAACCTGCTGTGTATGAGGAGGTCGTGTATTCATATACAGCAAAACAACAAAACATACAAAAAAGACTGTAAGAAAAAAAATGTGTGTTCTCCCAAACCTTATGTGTTTTTTTGCCATAGTTGTTTTTTCTTATCATCAGTTTGAAGCCAAATTGCCATGAGGAGCATAAGAAGAAAAAGAAATGCAAAGGCGATCATTTTTTGTCGACTTTGCAAAAATAACGTCGTGACACCAAAGGTAAATGAAATTGCATACAACAACAGCACCGCTTGTTTTTGAGTCATACCCGAATGAAGTAACTTGAAATGCAAATGTTCATCGTCTCCCAAATAAATAGGTCTTTTTTTTATCCATCTCATGATAATCACACGAATCACATCCAAAAATGGAATACCCACAACGAGAAGGGTGGTCATAATTTTCCCACCAGAAATAATCCCGAGAACACCAAGCAAAAAACCAGTGAAGAGACTGCCACCTTCTCCAAGAAAAATCTTTGCAGGATGCCAATTCCAAACTAAAAATCCAAGACACGACCCCGCAAAAATCAGGGCAAGCACCGCGACCTCAGGTTGAAACCATTGTTCTTGACGTGATAAGAAAAAAATCATAATTGCTCCTATCGACACAATGCCACTTACCAACCCATCCAACCCATCGAGAAATTTTGTTGTAAACATCATGCCAAATAACCACAAAAACACAAGCACTGCAGACGTCCCAAACACGAGAGGAACCGTTCCTCCAAAGGGATTTGAAATTTCAGCAGGACCTATTCCTCCGCACGCCACAATGCCTGCCGCAAGGAATGGAAACACAATCTGTTGACGAGCTCTCAAATTTTTTGCATCATCAAGGATTCCTCCCACCATCAATACCAGCCCAGCCAAAAAAATAATCAGAAATGTTCGCAAAGAGATTCGTTCTCCGACAATGCCAAAAACATAGGCAATACTCGTCACGAAAAAAAAAGATAAAAAAATGGCTAGTCCACCACCAAGAGGAATTTTTTTCTTGTGAATTTTTCGCTTTTCACCTTTTGGACTATCCACTATACGGTAGGCTCTCATAATCGCACGTACCATCGCCGTCACAAAAAATGAAAGAATAAATGTACTGAAAAAATAGAAAAATATCATACGGTATATGTCCCCACACAGGGCTATCATGTCATACCCTACAGAATATGACAACAGTCCTTCATACGGTCCCTATTCTGATGCTAGACGCTCTCTACACGAATGGTAGCACCTTCCCCAAGGACAAGTGTATCTCGTCGTTTGAGTTTTTTTGAAAGAATAAGCTCAGCAAGTTGATTTTCCACTTTATCCTGAATAGCACGACGCATAGGACGTGCACCAAACTCAGGATCGTATCCAACCTCAGCAAGTGCCTCGAGAGCAACATCCTCCACAACAAAAGACATACCTTTTGCTTCAATATCCTTTTTGACTCTCCCAAGCATCAGACCCGCGATGTGCTTTATTTCATCACGTGTGAGTGATTTGAACAAGACGATACCATCAAACCGATTGAGGAATTCTGGACGATAATATTGTTTGAGTTCTCCATGAATCAATGTCTGTCGTATCTCTTCAAGTGCGATACCAGCGGTAATTTTTTCTTGGACAAGTGCGGTGCCAGCATTGGAAGTTGCAATAATAATCGTATTGGTAAAATCAATCACACGACCAACACTATCCGTAAGTCGACCGTCATCAAACACTTGCAAAAAAAGATTCAAAATATCAGGATCTGCTTTTTCCATTTCATCGAGCAAGAGCAATGAAAAAGGATCCTGTCGTACCGCCTCGGTAAGGATTCCTGTCCCCTGCTGTCCTGGTTGTCCAATGAGACGATAAATACCACTTTTGTCTTGGTATTCACTCATATCTATGCGAATCATGCGCTCTTCACCACCAAAATATGTCCGTGCTATTGTTTTTGCAAGTTCTGTTTTTCCAACACCTGTTGGTCCAAGAAAAAGAAACGTCGCAATCGGACGCTTTTGTGAACGAACCTCAGCTCGCGCACGACGAAGTGCATTAGCGACAAGTGACACTGCCTCATCTTGTCCCACAACTTCTTTATGCATTTCTTCTTCCAATTTCAACAGTTTTGTTGATTCATCTTCTGTAATGCTCGTGGTAGGAACCCCCGTTTTTTGTGAAATAAGTCCAGCCACGTCTTCTCCCGTTACAAGCGTATTTGCTCCTTTCGTATTGTGAGTAAAACTTGCACTCTCTGTCATAATGGATAGTGCACTTTCAGGAAGATACTGATCGTGCAAAAACTTTTTTGATAAAAGAACCGACTGTTCAAGTGCATCATAACTAAAAAAGATATGCTGTTTATATTCTACGAGCCCTACTTTTGATTCCAGTACTTGAATCGCCTGATCATTGGTCATTTCATTGATATCCACTCGTGCAAGCACTTGCCCAACAGCCGAATTCACAATGAATTGATTGTATCCATTGATTGTCGTTGTCGACAATGTCAAAAATTGTCCAGCTCCAAGATATTCAGCAAGCGTCTCACTCACATCCAGTCCTTGCACAGCTCCTTGTCCACCAGATCCCACTAAATCATCAATGCCATCGATAAAAAAGATAATGTTCCCTGCTCGCGCGACTTCATTCATAATATTGATCAATCGCTCTTGTGCCCCGCTCACCGTCGTCCCTGCCAGAAGTGCAGAAAGAGACAACTGTATCAGACGTTTATCTCGTAATCTTTCAGGAACTTTTTCTTCTACCATGCGTGCAGCTATCCCTGCGATGATACTCATTTTTCCTACGCCACGCTCTCCCACCAGCACAACACTTTGGCGTCCTCCTTCTATAATACGGAATATTTCTTCTATTTCTTTTTCTCGAGCAACACACGGCTCCAGACGACCAAACTTTGCAGCAAGCGTCAAATCATGACTAAAACTATTGAGATACGGTGTTGCGACTGCGGTCATTGCTTTGTCTAGTCCATACTTACTCCTCCGCGCTGCAGCTTTTTGAAATATCTGATATTGCTTTTGCAAACGTTCTCGGATACGAAGCCATTCAATAACATTCAACAATTTGTGTGCATCTACCTTGAGATCATAAAAGAGTTCTTGAATAGGGGCAGACTGTCGAACCAACGATAACAACAATTCTGTGACATGAAGATATTCCTGTCTAGCATCATACGCATATTCATAGGCATGAAAAAGAATCTGTTGGACATCATCATCAAGAGAAATGTGTTCTTGTTTTTTCTTATTTTTTTCAAATTTTCCTGCAATCACAGCGAGCAATTTTTTTTGTGGTATACCAAGACGCACAAACACATTGGCGATATTGTTTGACTCCAATAACCCATAAAATACATGCCACGCACTGACTGCATCAGATCCATACCGATGAGCAAGGATGATTGCATCTTCGAGTACACGCAACGCTTCTGGTGTAGATACCAGAGAAATGTCTTTTCTTTGTTTTCCTTTGTGTGAAGCCAGTGCTTGTTTCCATGTTTCTACATCTCCTGGCACAAGTTCTTGTACGTTTCCCTGAGTAGCATCAAACAATTCAACAAGTTTTGGTTCTTTGTGACGGACAATATTTCGATAGAGCAGAAAACACCACGCCGTCAGTGAAAACCAAACCAAGAGTGTACTGATATGTGGTGTCCCCCACCAAAAATCCAATGTTCCAACTTCATCGACAAGATCTTGTGCAGACACAAGCCAAACAAACATGCCAAACAATCCAACACCAAAGAGCACACTCCCAATAAGTTCAAATCGTTCAAGCCATACACGGATGCGACGAAATACGATATCGCCTCGATCCATAGGCAACCCCCAAAAAAGAAGCTTGTCTCGCAACACAACGCCCATACTCATACCCCGAAACTTTTTTTCAGGGCGGTATGGCAACAATGGCAATGGTGATTGTGTCTGAAACTGCATAGATTATTGTAACAAAAACACACGACCGATCATGTATATCAAAAAAACAGGTGTCGCCAACCACAAACACAAGGCAATACAGAGCACCCAGAGCCAGACAAAAAGCGCGAATGTTCTGCCAATAATATTCACAATACGCATGAACACACTCATCAATCTTCCTTCAAAATCTGTCTGTCCATACATCGGCGTAAAGATATGACGCACCCAAAGGCCAGGCGCAAGAGATATGTTTGCATCCTGAAGGCTATGAAACAATCCTACAAGGACACGACGAAGACCCCCTGTGTACCACCATAACGGGAAATACAAAGCATCAAGAAAAAATTGAAGGGCAATACGTTGCAAGACGATAACAACCATATATGTTTAGTTGTGCATAGTATACCAGAAATAAAAAAAAACTCCCATCGGAGAGTTTCTTATATCACCATTGTTGGCGATTAATTTGCTCGAGCAAACGCAGTACCAACCGGCGTCACATACTGCATATCCCCAACAGCGACAAGATTTGTTCCACTGAGTCGACCTTCGATAGAATTCATAGAACGGTGTGATGCTACTTCTACATCCAACCGCTTGTTCTCTCGTTCAAGTTGTGTTACCTGATCTTGAAGATCACTGATCACAAACCCTTGTGTTGATACGGTATTAATTTTGAATAAATACAACACCCCAAAAATCACAATCGCGACGAGGAGCATACTTCGAAATGTTGTGCTGACAAGCCAATGCTGGACAGCAAGTCGTTTTTCTCGAAGGGTAGGTGTTTTTTTGAGATATGCATTCATATGTGACAGGCATTGAGAATGACGATATTATATTTTTTCTACGACACGGAGTTTTGCAGAACGAGCTCGTGTATTTTCTTTTGCTTCTTGCTCGGATGCAACAATTGGTTTTTTTGTAATAATTCGAATTGTTTTCTTTTCTTGTGATTTGAAATAATGTTTCACGATACGATCTTCTCCAGAGTGAAATGAAATCACGGCAAGTCGTCCACCCGGTTCAAGTACATCAATCGCTTGTGGCAGTGCCCGTTCTATCACACCAAATTCATCGTTGACCGCAATCCGAAGTGCTTGAAATACTTTTGTGGCTGGGTGAAGTCCACCAACCCACGGGACTTCCTTGTCCGTCTTCAACTTCTTTCGGTAGACGTCTAGGACAATATTGACCAGATCACTTGTGTTGTTGATACTTTGTTCATATGCTTTTATAGCGTGTGCTATTTCTTTTGATAACTTTTCTTCTCCGTACGTGTGAAAGATATGTTCGAGTTCTTCTTCTGAGCTTTCTGCTAAAAGCGCCGCAGCCGTTTTCATCTCACTATGCGGTGTATAGCGCATATCAAGTGGTTCGTCTGGATTCTGAAAACTAAATCCTCTCTTTCGCTCTTCAAACTGAGGACTTGACCATCCGAGATCCATGAGAATTCCATTGACCGGTCGGAACTTCTCTTCCGCGACAATCTCAGCAAGTTTTTCAAAGTTCTCTCGGACATATGTCACACGATCAGCCTCTCCATACAAAAACTGTTTTGCTCGCGCCAGTGATTCTGGATCTGCGTCAATCCCGAGCACCAGACCGTTTGGAGCGGTATGCTTCAACATCTCCGCTGTGTGTCCCCCATCACCAAGTGTGCAATCGATGACGTTGCTACCAGGACTGAGTTGTAACGCATCGATAACCTCGTGCAGAAGGACTGGAATATGTCGCATAGTAATAATCAATAAGCAATAAACAATAAACAATTTTTTTGTGAGCTTGTTTATTGCTCAATGTTTATTGCTTATTGATCACACGCCTAGTTCAGACATTTGCTCAGCAATCTTATTGCTTTCTTTTTCCGACTGTTGTGTATAGGTCTCCCACGCTGTCTTATCCCAGAGTTCGAGGCGGTTGTATAGACCGGCCACTACTGTTTCTTTTGAAAGACTTGCGTATGTTCTCAGATATTCCGGCAGAATGATTCGACCCTGCTTATCAACAGAGACATCCATCGCACCGGCGAGCATGAGACGTGCGAATGCACGTGCGTTTGCTTGGGAGAACGGGAGATTTGCGAGCTTGTCTGCGAGTTTCTTCCACTCATCTTTTGTGTAGAGAAACAAACAGTTGTCGAGCCCGCGCGTCACAACAGCTCCTTTTGAAAGAGCAGTACGAAATTTCTTTGGGACAGCGAGCCGTCCCTTTTCGTCTAGATTGTGAGAATACTCACCGATAAACATACGTGG
>PFPJ01000011.1 GCA_002792995.1 Candidatus Magasanikbacteria bacterium CG_4_10_14_0_2_um_filter_41_10
AAGCTTGTGTTTTCTTTTGATTTGGATATACTTTCCTCTGCTATAAACAGACTATAGCGCAGTTGGTAGCGCGCGGGGCTGGGGGTCCTGAGGTCGGCGGTTCGAGCCCGCCTAGTCTGACTATCTCTACGTAAACATATGAACACCATTACCTGGAAGGAATTTGAAAACGTCTTACTCGCAGTAGGGACAATTCTTTCTGTTGAAGAATTTCCAGAAGCAAAGAAACCAGCGTACAAAATTACAGCTGACTTTGGAGAATTTGGTGTGAAAAAAACAAGTGCGCAGATTACAACAGTATACTCTTCTGAAGAATTGGTTGGAAAACAAATTATTGGTGTGTTGAATTTTCCACCAAAACAAATTGGGACGTATATGTCTGAATTTTTGTTGACAGGATTTTATCGAGAAGATGGGGCTGTGGTTATGGCTGTTCCTGAGCAACCTGTCCCAAATGGGAGGAGACTTTCCTAAATAAAGGATACTGGATATCCATTGGGTCATTGACAGATATGTGACTAATCCGGTATAGTTTTGGTCCTATGTATCAAACGTTACTGTATTACAAGATTGAACACATAAAGTACCCTGAGTCTGAAATGAAAAAACATCTCGAGGTATGTAAAGCGCTCCAGCTCAAAGGGCGTATCTTACTCAGCAAAGATGGTATCAATGGGAATATTGGTGGAACACTAGAGAGTGTTTGTCTCTATCGAGCATACATGGACGCTCATAATACGTTCAAGCACATTGATTTCAAACAGCATGACAGCGAGATCATGCCATTCCCAAGATTATCTATCAAAGTGCGAGATGAAATTGTCACGACCGAAGCACGCGAAGATATCGATTGGAAGAATAGGGGACAGTATGTTGGTCGTGATACATTTCATGAATGGCTCAAGGCTGGAGAAGAAATGGTCATCATCGATATGCGAAATGATTATGAGTGGGCAATAGGGCATTTTAAAAATGCAGTGAAACCTCCCGTCAAATATTTTCGAGAGATCAAAAACACGATGGAGTATTACGAACAGTTCAAAGACAAAAAAATTGTCATGTATTGTACCGGAGGGATTCGTTGTGAACCGGCGACTGCATTGTTTGTGAAGTACGGCTTTGATAAAAAAAATGTGTATCACCTGGAAGGTGGTATTGTAAAATATGCAGAGAAGTATGGAAATGAAGGATTTTTTGAAGGAAAGTGTTTTACGTTTGATGATCGCATTGCGATTGCAATCAATACGACTGACACAGCTGTCGTTCTTGGCAATTGCGAACTCTGTGGCGTGAATACAGATGACTATCGGAATTGTCTCAATAAACATTGCAACAAGTTATTCATCGGGTGTGATGAGTGTATGGAAAAAATGGATGATACGTGTAGACAAGAATGTCAGGATATTATCAAAGACGCAGAACACATGCGATCGCCTCGGGCACATACGAAGGTCTTGCACAGAAACAAATAATTGCTATGATACAAGAGGTTCCCCACCTCTTTTTTCTATGAAATATGTGTGTATTCTTTTTGGTATGCTGATCTTGGGCGCTGGATGTGTCACACAGACACCTGTGCCTCTCGCTCCTCCGTATGCCAAAGTAACCACGTCATCTATGCAACTTACGTCCTCGGCGTTTAAACATGAAGGAATTATCCCCGCGCTCTATACGTGCGATGGCACACACACCAGTCCACCACTGAGTATTGCGCATGTTCCAGATGAGACCAAAAGTTTGGCTCTGATTATGGACGATCCTGATGCGATCAAGCCTGCAGGGAAAGTATGGGATCATTGGCTTGTGTGGAATATTGATCCAACAACTGTTCATATCCAAGAGGGAGAAGAGCCTGTCGGGACGCATGGTGCTGGTACAGGTGGAGAAACAATATATCATGGACCTTGTCCGCCAGATGGTCCGCATCGATATTCATTTCGTCTGTATGCGCTGGATACGGTGCTTGATCTCCCCTCAGGTTCAACCAAGTCAGATCTTGAGCAAGCAATGGATGGACATATCATCGCACAAACAGAACTGGTGGGAATGTATAGTCGAACGTAGGAGGTTTCGTTATGGCAACGAGATCTCTCGACTTCCTTCGGTCGATCGAGATGACATCCCATGAAGAACAAAAAAAGAGACTGCAATTGCATTCTCTTTTTTATATTCTATGTGTTATGACACTGGGATTTTTATGCCAAGTGCTTTTTCGTATCCAGCAATATCATTGGTATACACTTGCATGACAAATACTCCTTCTCCTGTTACTGCAACAATATTTTCTTGCATGTGGGCCGTGAAGGTGATTTCATATTGCGCTTTTTTGCCCCCACTTGTTGCAGTGATGTCATCAGGAGAAAGGGTTGCAAATGCGTACCCTAGATCTTTCCATGATGTTTGTTCTGAATCTGTTAATGCATTCATAGAAAACACTCCATAGACGATCGCGTCATGTTTGTATGTTTGTGCGAAGATGATCCTTTTTTTGTTTGTAACTTTGACGAGGGGTCGCATGAGAACATGATATTTGAAATTTTTCTTTGGACCAGCAAGAGGATATATCTTGTGTGAGAGAGATAATGGTTTTTCTTCAAAAATACTGTTTTCTTCCTCTGCAAAAGGAAAGTTACTCAGCAATTTTGTTTTTTTGAAACGAGTGTAGACAAACAGCGCTCCTACACAAAAGAGGATTAATATGATCCATTTTATACTCATATAATAAGGATACAGGTTATGAATGATACATATCCTATAGTATAATCTAAAAAGAAGAATAAAGAAAAAAAGAATGCACGTGTATGTGCATTCTTTTATGTTTGGAGAAAATTATGCTGTCACGACTGTTTCTGTTGCTTTTGCAGCTTGTTTTGCAGTCGTACGCATACAACGGGTGCAGACTTTTTTGCCATCCATCTTTTGGAGGTTTGGCTTTTGTCTACGAATGGTTTTTATTTTTGAGTGGCTGCGGCTTGCGGCTTTTTTTGAACCTTTGCCACATATATCACATGAAAGTGCCATAGAAGAGGTCGTATTAGGGTTGATTTGAATGTGAAAGAAGTGTACACTAGAAACCAATCTTTGTCAAGGGCACACTGATGCTTTAGCACATTTTTTAAATTTCTTACATAGATACTATGGACACTGTGTTTCTCATCTTCGTTATCGTCTTTTCTGCTATTATCCACGAATATTCGCATGGGTGGATGGCAAATCAGCTGGGGGACCCTACGGCAAAGTATGCCGGACGTCTTACCCTGAACCCACTCAAACACATCGATCCGATTGGGTCAATTTTGTTGCCACTGCTCCTCATCCCGACTGGCTTTCTTTTTGCTTATGCAAAACCAGTGCCATATAATCCATACAATCTCAAGGACCAAAAATGGGGACCGGTAAAAGTTGCTTTCGCAGGACCTTTAGCAAACTTCTTTCTGGCATTTATCTTTGGTATCACGCTTCAACTCGTTCCTGCTGGACCAATGACTAGTTTTTTCTACATCATTGTGTATGCCAATGTGTTGCTCGGTGTGTTCAATCTTGTTCCTATTCCACCGCTCGATGGATCAAAGCTTCTCTTTGCGTTTTTACCCAGCAATGCCATGCGTGTACGACAGGTATTACAGCAATACGGTTTTTTGATTCTTATTGTTTTCATCATGTCCTTTTCTTCTATCCTGAGTCCCGTTATCCAGTTTTTCGTGAATTTGTTTGTTGGCGGGGGACCAAGGTTTTAGTGTGCATGTAAACAAAAAACTTGAGCTACAATAGCTCAAGTTTTTTTATGTTCATTAAAACATGAGTACCCTATGTTTGATTGCTTCTTTGTAAATATAGTATCTTCGAAGGAGGAGATATATTGGCCATTTTATAAAAAAAATTTTTACATCTCTTTTGCCATGCATGACATACCGTATGAATAACAAAGGGATCAATAGCGGCGCTAGCATCACATATACATAATCTTTGATATGTACAATCAAAGTATATGTGACTGGGGGATCAAAAAATAGATAGTGTTTTGGATATTTTTTCTTCAAAACCGGCCAGACAGAAGCATTCCTGGTAGATCTCAATAATGATGCTGGAGTCCAGTCCATTGCTTGGTGATAGACAATTGCATCAGAAGCCCGAGTATACAAAAAACCGTGACTTACCACACGGATTGCCATTTCCGAATCTTCATTGTTGTATCGAAAGAAAAAAGTATCAAAACCACCACACGTCTCAAAAACTTTTTTTTGATAGGCAATATTACAACCCATTGGCCACTTGGCATTTGGATTGGAAACAAGACGTTCTGGAAAATACCCTTTGTAGTGTATACTGATATAAAACGTTTGACCAATGACGAATCCTATATTGGAATGAGAAAATCCTTTTGATAGTTCAGTAAGCCACTGTTTGTCTACTTCGCAATCATCGTCGGTAAAGGCAATAAAATCAAACGTTGTGTGTGCTATGCCAGTGTTTCTTGATGCACTCAATCCCTGATTAGATTGATGATGAATGACGGTGATTTTTTCATCTTCTAGTGTATCCAAAAATTGTTTGGTGCCATCAACTGAGCCATCATTCACTATAATAATTTCAAATGTAGAAAATTGTATGTCTCGTAAAGCGGCAATGCACTTTTTGAGATACTCCAGTCTATTGTATGTGCACACTACGATTGAAAAATTGTTTGTTTCCATAGATGAAAAAACATCTCAAAATCTATAATGTTAGTCTAGTCTGCAGGGGACGAGAAGTCAATCAGATATTTGTTGCTTTTTACGAAGGGAACACCCTCTTGACATCCTCCCTCATATATAGTATATTCGTCCCACTACACAAGTTTCCTTGTGAGTGCAGTACCTCATCCCGACTTTCGCTACCCGGGAACACTCCAAATCGAGTGAGAGGGAAGTTCCTCTCTTTCTTCGGAAAGAGAGGAAGCGCTCGAGGCAGTTTTCATATAGAACTGGCTTGAGCAAAGCCGTTTTTTTTATTCAAAAGCATTATAAGCCTTGTAAGCATTTTACTATGCCAACAATGAATCAGATTCTCCGCAAAGGGAGAACGTCACTAAAGGCGAAATCGAAGTCGCCGGCAATGCAGTACACATGGGATAGTCTGCATCGTAATTACACTCCTCTCAAAAAAGGAGCGCCATTCAAACGTGGTGTATGTACGAAGGTATATACCATGACCCCAAAGAAACCAAACTCTGCGCTTCGTAAAGTTGCGAAAGTTCGATTGTCCAATGGACAAGAAATCATCGCATATATTGGTGGAGAAGGGCATAATCTGCAGGAGCACAGTATCGTCCTCATTCGTGGTGGACGTGTCAAAGATCTTCCTGGTGTTCGCTATCATATCGTTCGTGGTGTCTATGACACCCAAGGTGTCGACGGACGAAAGCAAAGTCGCTCTAAATATGGAGCAAAGAGACCAAAAGCATAAAGAAGGTTTGGTAGGTATAAGACCCTCCTTCTCAGCTTCATAAGCATTATAAGCATTCTAAAATATGTCTAGAGGAAAAGCAGCACCAAAGCGTGTCGCCATGCCGGATCCAGTGTATGGCAGTGATCTTCTTGGAAGATTCATCAATTTTTTGATGGAACGAGGAAAAAAATCTGTTGCTCAGGCAATTGTATATAGTGCCCTCGAACTGGCAAAAGCAAAAAAGAATGAAGATCCTATTAAAATTTTTGAACAAGTTATTAATACCGCTAAACCACAAGTAGAGGTTCGATCTCGTCGTGTTGGTGGAGCAAATTACCAAGTACCAATGCCTGTAGTAGGAGAACGTCAAAATTCTCTTGCATTCCGTTGGATTATTACTGCTGCAAAGTCACGGAAAGGACCTATGGCAGAAAAATTGGCTGCTGAGTTTCTCGATATCCTCGAAGGAACTGGTGGCACCATGAAGAAACGTGATGATGTGCATCGTATGGCTGAAGCAAACAAAGCCTTCGCACATTTTGCACGCCGAAGATCATAACCCTTTCTGGTTTGGAAGATCGTGCTGCCTGTCAGGCAACCTTCTGAGCCACATACGCTTTATAAGTATTTTATATCTATGCCTAGAGAATATACACTCGAACGAACCCGGAATATCGGGATCATGGCGCACATCGATGCTGGGAAAACGACGTTTACCGAGCGCGTCCTCTTTTATACTGGAAAAACACATAAAATTGGTGAAGTTCACGAAGGAGCTGCAGAAATGGACTGGATGGAACAAGAAAAAGAACGTGGTATTACGATTACGAGTGCAGCTACCACCTGTTTTTGGACACCTACGATTGGTGACCAAAAAATAGCACACCGTATCAATATCATCGATACGCCAGGGCACGTTGACTTTACCGTAGAGGTAGAACGTTCTCTCCGTGTTCTCGATGGAGCGGTTGCGGTCTTTGACGGTTCTCAAGGGGTGGAACCTCAATCTGAAACAGTATGGCGTCAAGCTGACAAGTATAATGTCCCACGTGTTTGTTTTATCAACAAAATGGATAAAACAGGTGCGGATTTTTATATGAGTTTGAAGTCTATTCAGACAAGACTCTCTGACAAAGCATTTGCCATACAGCTCCCTATTGGGCAAGAATCTGAGTTCAGAGGTATTGTCGACTTGGTTGAAGAAAAGGCATACCAGTTTGAAGGAAATTTTGGAGAAAACATGGTAGAGATTCCTATTCCTGAGGATATGAAGGAACAGGTGGCTACGTATCGTAGTACCATGGTTGAAAAAGTTGCAGAAGCAAATGATGACCTCATGAACAAATATCTTGGTGGAGAAACATTGAGTGTACCGGAAATCCGTCTTGGTCTCCGAACGCTTGTTCTTGCTGATGATGTGTATCCTGTCATGTGTGGGTCTGCTCTTGCAAATATTGGTGTTCAGCTTGCACTCAATGAAGTAGTGCATACATTGCCATCTCCACTCGATGTCCCTCCTGCAATTGCGACAGATCCAGATGATGAAGAAAAGAAAACAGAAGTAATAGCCGATGACAGTGCTCCTTTTGCTGCACTGGCATTCAAAGTGGCAACAGATCCCTATGTTGGGAAATTGACATTCTTTCGTGTCTATTCTGGTACATTGAAAGCTGGAAGTTATGTCATGAATACAACAAGTGGGGAAAGAGAACGTGTTGGTCGCATCGTGATTCTTCATGCGAATAGTCGTCAAGAAGTGGATGAAGTATTTGCCGGAGATATCGCCGCTGGTATTGGATTCAAAAAAACAACAACCGGAGATACGCTCTGTGCAGAAAATCGTGAACTTGTTCTTGAAAAAATTACATTCCCAGAGCCAGTGATTCACATTGCCATCGAACCAAAAACAAAACAAGATCAGGAAAAAATGGGTATGGCACTGCAAAAACTTGCAGAAGAAGATCCTACATTCAAGGTTCATACTGATGAGGAAACGCTCCAAACGATTATTTCAGGTATGGGAGAGTTGCATCTCGACATTCTGGTTGATCGTATGAAACGAGAATTTAGTGTCGAAGCAAATATCGGTGCGCCTCAAGTTGCGTATCGAGAAGCAATCAAGACTTCTGCAGAAGCCGAAGGAAAATACGTCAAACAATCTGGTGGACGTGGACAATTCGGTCACTGTTGGATTCGTATTGAACCAAAAGAGGAAGGACAAGGATTTGAATTTGTTGATGATATCAAGGGTGGGGCTATTCCAAAGGAATACATCCCTGCTATCCAAAAAGGTATCAAAGAAACAATGTCAAAAGGTGTTGTTGCCGGCTATCCAATGCTTGATATCAAAGCAACGGTGTACGATGGGTCATACCACGAAGTCGACTCGAGTGAAATCGCCTTCAAGTTGGCAGGAAGCATGGCATTCAAAGCTGCAGCAAAAGCTGCTACTCCTGTGGTCATGGAGCCTATCATGAAAGTAGAAGTCACCACACCAGAAGAGCACATGGGAGATGTCATTGGAGACATCAGTTCCAAGCGTGGTACTATCGAAGAAATGACCGACCGCGGAAATGCAAAAGTTATCCGTGCAAAAGTACCGCTCTCAGAAATGTTTGGATATGTGAACAATCTTCGTTCTATGACACAAGGACGTGCTGCCTATGCCATGGAATTCTCCCACTATCAAGAAGTGCCAAAGAATATCGAAGCAGAAATCGTTGCAGGAAAGAAGTAATTCTTGTTACAAGAAAAGACGACTCATGTGAGTCGTCTTTTTGATATAGCATGGATATATTGAAATATCTCTCATTTTCCTATAGGATACCTCTACTATGAAAGAACACTTACATGCATTACTCAAAAAAATCACGTCCACGTGGGAGCTTTTGGATATCGATGGACAAAAGGAAGAATTGAAAAAACTGGAACAGGAAATGCAGGCCGAAGGATTTTGGGATGATACTGAACATGCGACCACGATAAGTAAACGGCATGAAGAATTGAAATCAGAAATTGATACGTGGCAATCATTAAAAGATGAAGTAGAGGGATTGTCGAGTTTAAGTGAAGAATTGAAAACCGAACCAGATGCAGAGATTGAAGCCGAAATTGATATCAAAATAGAAAGTCTGGAAAAACAATTTGAAAAACTTGAGTTTGTTCTTTTGTTTGATGGAAAACATGATAAGGATAATGCCCTTGTCACTATTCAGTCTGGCAGTGGGGGAACAGAAGCACAAGACTGGGCAGAAATGTTAGAGCGCATGATTCTTCGTTTTGTTGAAAAAAAAGGCTGGAAGGCCACACTTATCGATGAATCACGTGGCGCTGAAGCTGGCATAAAGTCAGCTACGATTGAAGTAGAAGGTCGCTATGCATTTGGACATTTGAAGAGTGAGCATGGCACACATCGCCTTGTTCGTATTTCTCCGTTTGATGCCGAAGGGATGCGACATACGTCTTTTGCATCGATTGAAGTCATCCCAGAAATGATCGGTGGAGACGCCGTAGTCATAGATCCAAAGGATCTGCGTATTGATACCTTTATGTCTGGGGGAAAAGGAGGACAGAGCGTCAACACAACCTATTCTGCCGTACGTCTTGTTCACATTCCTACGGGTATTACCGTACAATGTCAAAATGAGCGATCGCAAGTTCAAAATAAAGAAACAGCAATGAAAGTCCTGCAAGCAAAATTGCAAAAAGTACAAGAAGATCAAGAGGAAGAGGAACGATTGAAACTTCGTGGCGAACACAAAAGTCCAGAGTGGGGAAATCAGATTCGAAATTATGTATTGCATCCGTACCATCTGGTCAAAGATGTTCGAACAAAACATGAAACAGCAGACGACGAGCGAGTCTTGAATGGTGATATCGACGATTTTATAGAAAGCTATTTACGGTGGCAGAAGTCACAAGATAATTTATAAATATTGTATGGAATTAACAAGATCAGAGATGAATTTTCATAAATTTGAAAAAGGAGTAACTGAAAAAGTTATTGAAGAGAATAAAGAACGCTTTCGAGATGATATCGATCGTATGATTGCGAGTGCTATTTATCAAGCAGAACACGAAGCAAATTCACATAGAAAATTTCATGTAGGGGCTGTCGCGGCTACCTATGATATGGGAACACATGAATATCAGGTTGGTGGATCTGGCAATTACAAACCATGGGAGGTAAGACCAGAAGGCGAGGAGAAAGCGTGTGCAGAACGTCTCGCGACGGAAGATGCTCGTAATGATGATACCGTCTATGTTGTTGGCATTGTGATCGCGTCAAAGGAAACCCACGCTGACCCAAATGCCCATGCGGAACATCCTACATTGCATCCTTGCCCTGAATGCCAACAAATGTTTGCTGATAATCCTGGTACGTTTCGAGATGATACACTGTTGGTGACCGTCCATTATACAGTTGAAGAAGTCCTCAACGATGACGGTACATCTGATATGAAAGCAAAAGTAGTAAGTAGAGAGATGTTTACTCTTCCAGAATTTCATGATCTTCATATTACACAGAAAGGTGATGCTTCCTTGAATTAGAATACGTTTGTATGGATGTTATCCAAACACAACATACTGATGTACATACCTTAGGACGTGCATTGCAGAATGGTAACACTATTGTGTACCCAACTGAAACATGCTATGGCCTTGGGTGTGACGCTACAAATCAAGAAGCTGTTGATAGAATTTTTGATATCAAAAAAAGACAGAAAAATAAACCAGTCCTTGTTGTTGCTCATGATTTGTCCGTCATGCTTGAACATGTATTTGACTCACCAGCTTTATTTGATATTGCAGAAAAATATTGGCCTGGTCCAGTGACTGTCGTGACCAAAGCTCGACCAGATTCCACCCTCGCAAAAGGTGTTCTTGCAGAAGATGGAACAGTCGCATTCCGCATTACCGAGCACCCCCTTGCCGGAGCTCTTGCAAAAGCACTCGGTGGTCCACTCGTATCGACGTCTGCAAATATTGCTGCTCACGAAAGTCCGTATGATATCAAAGACGTTTTGGCAATGTTTGAAAACGAAGACGAACAGCCAGATATCGTGATAGATGCTGGCAAACTTCCGTACAAACTTCCTTCTACCATTGTGAAGATTCGAGAGAATGGTACAATAGAGATCTTGCGAGAAGGCGCAACTATCCTGTTCAATTAATTTTTTCCTGTTATATGCCCCATAGCTCAAAATATTATTTTCCGTTGTTTCTGGTTTTGACAGCGTTTTTGACGGCTGGTATTGGATGGCAGTGGATACAGGTAACGACAGAAACAGGAAGTTACTATTTTTATGGTGTGCCAGAAGAAGCTCCAAAAGATGCTCTGGAAGTAAAATTGTATCAAGCGCAAAAAGAAGCTACAGAACAGGCATTGCGAGATGCAAAGCCAGAAAAACGTGAGGTGAAGGGCATCTACCTTACGGCATATACTGCTTCAAATGATAACGCGAGAGAAAAACTTATCAATCTTATTGATACCACAGAATTGAATGCGGTAGTGATTGATATAAAGGATTACACAGGGTATTTACTCTATGATAGTCAATTGCCACTTGTGAATGAACTTGGCACTGATAAGGATCGTCTGGGTGATGTCAAACGCATTGTTGACGAGTTTCATAAACACAATATTTACGTTATTGCGCGACAGACCGTATTTCAAGATCCTGTGTTGGCAGTGAAAAAACCAGCATGGGCGATTGCCTCAAAAAATGGGGGATTATGGCACGATAACAAAGGTTTGGCATGGGTTGACCCCACAAAAGAAGACGTGTGGCAGTACAATGTCGATATTGCAAAAGAAGCGATTTCTTTTGGATTTGATGAAGTCCAATTTGATTATGTTCGCTTTCCATCAGATGGCAACATGAGTACTGTGGTGTATACCAATGGCAGTGAAGAAAAATATACTATCATGAATCATTTTTATACATTTTTGGGAGAGCAACTTGCCGATGACCCTGCGTGGATTTCGCTTGACATGTTTGGATTTGTCATGGAGCGTCACGATGGCATGAACATCGGACAGCGACTCGAGGATGCTGTCGGCAATGTCGATTATATTTCTCCTATGATGTATCCATCGCATTATCCTACGGGGCATCTTGGACTTGCAAATCCTGCAGCATCCCCTGGATTAGTGATCGAAAATGGAATGAAGAAAGGTATGCCGTACTTTCAAGATACCAAAACACAGGCGCGTCCTTGGATTCAAGCGTTCAACATAGGTGCTGTGTATGGTGCAACAAATATTCGAGCTCAGATAGATACGGTGGAAAAATATACTGACGGCGGCTGGCTCTTATGGAATGCGTCAAATAGATATAGTAGTGCCGGATTGTTACCTTCAGGAGAATAAATTGCATGTCATCTTTCCTCTCACCTTCAAAACTCAAAGAACTTTGTACACGCTATCACCTTACACCCTCAAAAAAATACGGGCAGAATTATCTTATTTCAGAAACGCCCATCAATAAGATGATCGAGGCAGGGGAGTTGACTTCGAATGATACCGTGGTTGAGATTGGCCCTGGTTTTGGTGTGCTTACGTTTGCTCTGTCACCATTGGTCAAAAAAGTGGTTGCTTTTGAAATAGAAAAAAAGTTGGAAGAGTATTGGGAAGAAAAACAGAAAGAATACAAAAATATTCAAGTTATTTGGGGCAATGCGTTGAAAGAACTTCATTATTCAAACTCAGAACTTCGAACTCCTTATAAAGTTCTTGCAAATTTGCCATATCAGATTACGTCTCATGTGCTTCGAACATTGCTCGAACTTCCACAGAAATCTGAACGTATCGTGATCATGGTGCAAAAAGAAGTCGCTGAGCGTATATGTGCGAAGGCAGGAGAGATGAGCCTTCTGTCTGTTTCAGTGCAGTATTATGGTACCCCAAAAATTGTGACAAAAGTAACAAAAGGGAATTTTTGGCCATCCCCAAACGTAGATTCTGCAGTCATTGCTGTTACCCATATGAAAGATCGTCCGGATGCAGAAGTGTTTTTTCATTATGTTCGTGCAGGATTTCAGAACAAACGAAAGCAAGTGTGGAAAAATTTGTCTCAGGCTTTTCATCTTGATGGAGAACAAGTCAAGCAGGTTCTCGTAGAAGTCACAGGAGATGAAAAAGTTCGAGCGCAGGAACTTTCAGTCATGGAATGGGAAGAAGTGGTTCAAAAATTAAAAGCTTTTTAGTAACATTCCCTTCACTATGTAATGTTATCCACGAATAAGGTGTACTCGAGTGCTGTTCGAGTTTTTCTTTTTTTGGTATACTGAATACATTGTATAGATTATGGCAGAATCGCCAAATCAAAAAAGAATAACCAATGGACAGAAGGTAGGAGTTACCTTCATGTTTGTGTTTGCTATGTTGGCACTTGGTCTTGGTTTTTTGCAACTTCGTACCACTGTGTATGGACCATTTGTTACACCAGACCGAGCTCAAGCGAGTGCAGCGGACCAAGCACAAGTATTGTTTGATGAAACACTCAAACTGCAACGCATTGATACGGACAAAGATGGCCTCAATGATTTTGAAGAATTAAATTTTTATCAAACGAGTCCTTATTTGCCTGACACTGATTCTGATGGACTCAGTGATAAAAAAGAAATCAATGACGGTACTGATCCTTTGTGTCCCGAAGGACAAGATTGTGGGCTTGGTGTGGAAAATACGTTCAGTACTGATAATACTGATACAGCGACCATTGAAAATCCACTATTTACGGATGCTGTCCAAAATGGTGCTTCCCTCCTTGGTGGACAAACAGGACAGGGAACACCGTCGTCATTTGATCTCAATACCATGCTTGGTGACCCAACACAGCTAAGAGCTGCCGTCCTCGCGAGTGGACAAGTAAGTGCGGATGAATTGGCAAAAATAAATGATGATGAACTTCTTGATTTGGCACAAAAAGCATTGAAATCACAACCTACGGCAGGAGCAACAGAAAAGAGCAACGTCACGACATCGACTCTGTCAGATGTGACCCCTGCACAACTGCAGGCATTGCTTGATCAGCCAGAGGAACTCAGAAAACTTCTTATTACGACTGGAAAAATGACAAAAGAACAGCTGGACCAAATCGATGATACAACGCTTATCACTGTGACCAAGGAAATCATCGCTTCAGCAAGCTAGCCTCTATGAATGGTAAGAAAAAAAGACAACAGAGAAGAAGATACTTTGTACAAGGTGTAGTCTTGTTTGTGCTCGCTGTGCAACTGATGACATGGGCGATAACCCCAGCAGCAGTCAAAGCTATTGGAGGAGGGCCTGTAGTGGTCACTGCTGATATTCCTGCACAGACAAAGAGTATTAGTGATCAAATATCACAGACTATTTTGCAAGGGTTACTGGGGTCATTGGTCAATATGGCATCGTATTTCATGCGAACGCTTGCCTACGACACGGCAAGTTATATCGCATCTGGAGGCAAAGGACAGGGATCTCTCATTTTTGAAAAACCGTTTGATGAATATCTTGCCAGTGTGGCAGACAAATCTGTCGGAGAAGCGATCAATTCTCTTGGAACCAGTTTTGGGGTAAATCTCTGTCAACCACCAAATTTAAAGCTTCAAGCAAGTTTGAAAATTGGACTTGATAAAATTTATAATAGTCCTGCGGCAGCACTGAATTCTGCAGGAAAGGCTGCTGGAAATACAAGCGGTACAAGTGCGTCCGGGCCACAGGCAAGTTGTTCTTGGCAACAGATTAAAGATAATTGGAGTAATGGTATTGATGTGAGCGCTGATATCAATGCTGCCGCTGATTTTGCTTCAGAAGTAAATGTTGCGGAAACAGATTTTGGATTTGCTCTTGGATCATTCCAACAGTTGGAAGATCTGAAAGCTGGACAAGAAGCAGCAGCCTCTCTAGAAGCGTTGGTAGGAAATGGATTTAAAAATGTGACAGATTTGGTTAGTGGACACATCAACACTCCGGCCCAACAAATTCAAGAAGAAACAAAATCTCTGACCGCGAAGCATCAAGGAGAACTTAGTTCGCAGCAAATTTCAGGTATTTATGCATCTGGTCTTTGGCAGGTGATTCCAACAGCAGCATCAGTATTCCTCAATACATTGACTTCACAATTGCTAAATAGAGTGTTTACGGGTGGTCTTGTCCCTTCTGAAAAAGAACGGGGTCAGGGAGTTGCAGATTTTTATGCAATCAATGCCGTGATTAGTCAGCGACAGGTGGCACAACGTGCCTTTAGTTTCCTTACCGCAAAGACAGGAACAAAAGATCCTTCTGATTATGATATTTTGGCAGAATTTACTGTGTGTCCAAACAGTCCGGGGCTAAATAATTGTGTGATGGATAGAGATATCAAAACAGTCATCGATCGTGCACTTATTGGGAAGCCTATGACGTTGTATGATGCTGTATTTGGCCCAAACAGTGAAATTAGTCCAAATACCCCTCTTATTTCACCACGACGTGTTGCTGACAATGAAGATGTAAAGTGCTACAAAGGGAAATTGTGTTATTCAAATATCCAAAAGATGAGGAAAGCGCGTATCATGCCACTTGGTATGGAAATAGCTGCTCTGCGATCGGATCCAGATAACCCATGGACTATAGGAGA
>PFPJ01000052.1 GCA_002792995.1 Candidatus Magasanikbacteria bacterium CG_4_10_14_0_2_um_filter_41_10
ATACGGCGGAAAAAAGAGTACAACATGTCCTTACGAGAAATCTTTTGGCAGATCTCATGGTGTCAAACGATGGAAAAGGTATGGCTTTGGCGTTAAATAAATTGTTTGGTCATATTTCCGAGCAAAATGCACAGAAAGGAATTGTAAATATAGCTATTGAGGGTCGTACTTTTCACTCTATAGATGACATTGCTAAGGAAATAAAACTGCAGGTCAGCACGCAAGGGGGTGACTATCTGAAAGGAACAAAATATGAAGGTCAAGAAGAAAGAGTTTTACGGAAAATGCAACAAATTCTCATATCATCAAAACGTGAAGCTGCAAAGGAAAAAAAACAACCACCACCTACGCCACCACCTCCTAGCGAAGAAGAGAGCGACGCTGCTATAAATGACATACCAGGTGTAACTTAATAATAACTTGGTATAACAAATTGTATGTCCCTTTTTGATAAAGACAAACCAATCGAATTATTTCATCTGACTGAACTCAAGGTGTTGTTGAGTGTATTCCAGCGAGTTTCGGAAACAGGGAAACGGATTGGCATCGAGAGAAGCTCCAATGACGTGTTTTCTGTTTGGGAGGTGACTCGTCAAATGGCAGAATTTATTACGGCGAATCTCGATGATCCCAAAGGTTTTCCACTTGAACCTACTGAAGAAAATTTGATTCGGTTAATAGATCCAGGTTCTTGTACGTCATTTTTGAGTGAATTGGACACATTTGAAAAAATGGTCGCGGTACCAGGTCCGCAAGACATTGTTCAGCGTCCAATGGGTGGTTTGTAGGAAGACGGATTTACGGCAGAAGGTATGCTCGCAGATATGGATTTGCAAGAAAAAATAACACAAGCATGGACACAGAAAATGGAAGTCAAAGCAGCAGAAATACAGTTTGAACACGTCTACAATTGGTTTTTGGATATGGCGGAGCAAATTATTGCAGTTGGTGGTGCACTAGGATTTTTGACCCCACAAGTGGAATCGTATATGTATGAAGAACTTGCTGGTTTTTTTGAACCAGAGTCACTTGAGTATGATCCACTGCGTATCAATAGAACATTTGTAGAAGGACGATATCAAGAAGATTTGGTTTCTCCCCTTATCCAGCTTGGTTTGCGTGTGCTAGACCAGGGATATGCCGTCGAAAGAGATACGTACTCATGGGAGGGGGTATTTAAATTTTCACTGATAGTACATTTTTTGTATGCACGCTTTTCCTTGTTGAGTGATGAAATTCAGATAAGTATCTTACTTTCTTACTTTTATCGTGCCATGGTTGTGGGTATCCCTGTACAAAAGGTGTTATCCGAAACGTTATACAATACGTCAAATCCAGAATTTTATATTGATAAATGTCGGCAATTTTTTGAGGCTTTAGAAAAAAATACTGAGATTATCCATTTTGAAACAGGTGATCCTATACCATTTGCGGCCCTCCCTTCTTTGCGAGGGATAAACAAAGAAAATGGGCAAGTGGACGCCATGTTGGTAGAGCAATCACTTGAAGAATTGTTGAAAGAACACAAATTGTCGTTGCAACAAACATGGATGCAAAATGCTATCTCTATATATACGAAATTGCGTGGCATATCATTAATACCAGATAACCAGGGTGGACAATTGAGTCCAGCGTTAGAAGCAGTGAATGATATGATAACCCTTGTTGTGCATGTTGGAGTAAATGATGCTGGTGATGAATTCATTACTTCGTATTACCACCAAGAAAATCCAAAAGTCCCTGTATCAGCATTATTGAAGACACTCAAAGAAATTGTAGATCTTAGTGACAAAACGTCACAAAGCAATATACTTCATCTCAATGAATTGTTTAAAAAAGAGAAACTCATAGGTGAGGACGAAAACCTTGTGGTAT
Source organism: Candidatus Magasanikbacteria bacterium CG_4_10_14_0_2_um_filter_41_10 (assembly GCA_002792995.1). GTDB lineage: Bacteria > Patescibacteriota > Patescibacteriia > Magasanikbacterales > UBA922 > UBA12086. The sequence continues at coordinate 1,876 of PFPJ01000052.1, forward strand.
ATGACATGACGACAAAAACATTTTCTTGGGCGATGTAGTTTTTTATGGCAACAGTTCCTGTCAAACAATCCGATGGTACCATTGTGTACATGACTCTAGAGGAGATAGAGGCTGCTTCAGATACAACAGGACAGGAACCACAATCTGAGGAAGTGGAGGAACACACCCCAAAAGAAATGCCTAAAAATGTTTCTGTTGACACGCCAGAAACAGAAAAAAAGGAACTTCCCATGGCGGAGAAAACGGCCTTACAGGAAATATCTCAACCAACACAGCAAAAGCAAGGTACTGAAAAAAAAATTGAAAATGTACCTACACAGTCAGCTGTTTCACCTTCATTGTCTGTGGATGCGTCATTGCCAAAAAATATTGTTCAAAAAAATGAACCAGAAAAAAAACAGCAAAAGCCTCCTGTAACAAAAACAAACGAAGAGAGCGTCCCTTTACCAAAGAAGCTGGTGGAAGCGTCTTCACATGACCTTTCGACGTCAACTCCTGTTGGTGATTATTTTGTAGATATTGCCCGTGCACACGAATGGGATGAAAGAGATCATGTTTCTCCACTCGAAGAACGAGTAGGCGAAACAGACGGACGGCATCATACGGGGAATCCTTTGCCAGCCTCTCGGTACGAAGATACAAAAGCAGTCTTACAGATGTTGTCTTTTTCTATACCTCAAGATTTGCGATCTCGACTCCATTCATTGATTCAATCTCGCATGAAAGATGTTCGCAGTGATCAACAACTCATTGATTATGCCATGCGTTCGAGTGATCAGGGAGGACTTTCTCTCAGTCACTCGCAAGCAGAGACACTTGTGGAAGCAATTCATAGTACACTTGCTCTCAGAAAAGAAGAACATATTCCATCCCCTCGAAAAACGGTTATGACTGCGCCAGTGCCAAAGAACCGTGCTCGTGGGCCATCAACTCCTGTTGTTGTGTCAGATGAGTCTCCTCTTTCAGAAAGAGGGGAAAAACAAACCTCTTTTACAGATATTCACCCACCAGAAAAAATACAACAAACAGTTGGTCCATTGGAAGAAATGGCACAATTTACTTTGACGGATTTGAGACGGTACAACCAAGACCCTGTAAAAGCAATGGCGCTCTTACAAGACAAAGTACATCTCATCCGAGAAGAATCATATTTGGAATATCAAAAAATAAAAATAGCATGGCAACAGAGCCCGTTATATCAACAATATCTGTCGCAAATAGCACAGGCATTGCGTGAGCGAGTGCCCCTTGTGCAGTTGGCATCGCAAGAGTTGACTCCTGAGGATATGAACGTGATTGCAGGCTTTAGTGCTATGCTGAGAATGTAAAATAGTTGAAAAAAAGTATGCAACAATTTGTTGTGCCACAATTTATCGAAGTAGAAGATAAGATCTTTGGTCCGATTACGACAAGACAATTTTTGATTTTGCTTGCTGCAGGCATTACTATTTTTGTAGCATATCGGTATGCGGACACGCCACTGTTTGTAAGTATCGCGGTGATCATCGGTATCATCGCCATTGTATTTTCATTTGTTCGTGTCAATGGACAAGTATTTCATTTTTTTCTTCTCAATATTATTCAGACGATGAAGCGACCAAGTTTGCGTATATGGCATAAGGCATATACGGACAAAGATCTTGAATATCTTATGAAAAGCGGTTTGGGAGAAGAAATGACTGAGACGGTCACAAAAAAAACAGTAAAAAAACAACACATACGAGATTTGTCCCTTGTCGTCAATACAGGTGGATATTATCGACCCGATGAACACGTATAGTGTTGTGATAGTCGTATCTACTGATGCCTGGATATCCTGTCATGAAATACAGAGACATGATATACTTGTCGCAAGTCTTCCTCTCTTCATGGTATGAAAGACAAAAAAAAGAAAGCAAAAAAACAATCACGTCCTGCGACACAAACATATCTTCCTATTGCTGAGATACGAGATGGTGTCGTGGTCCTCAAGGATGGAACACTCCGAAAAGTGCTTATGACGTCGAGCATCAATTTTGCGTTGAAATCTGAAGATGAACAAAATGCACTCATTTCTTCGTATGTCAGTTTCCTCAATTCTCTGGAATTTCCCATTCAGATTGTTGTCCAGTCACGTCGCTTACAGATCAAGCCGTATCTTTCCAAACTCGCTGATATAGAAAAAAAACAAGCAAGTGAATTGCTTCGAGTACAGATTGCAGATTATCGTGCGTTTGTAGAAGAGCTCGTAGACATCGGGCAGATTATGACGAAACGATTTTATGTCGTGGTGCCATACGACCCATTATCAAATAGAAAAAAAGGGTTTTTTGCAAGATTCAATGAAGTAATACGTCCAGCTTTGACGGTCCGTCTCAAAGACGAACGATTTCAACAGCGAAAAGAAGATTTGGAAGTGAGAGTCAGACAAGTTATCGGTGGACTTGATTCAATGTCACTGCAGACAGTGGACCTCGATACTGAAGCACTGATAGAACTGTATTATATGGGGTACAATCCCGACATTGCCTTTGCGGAGAGCCTTGGCGATGTAGAAAAATTGCAAATAGAGTAGCACAGAATATCATCTGTTATCTGACGTTATGCCATTCAAACCATTCACAAAAAAAACAGCACGAAAAGAACGAGGGCGTGATCCTCAAAAGGATCTCACCAAAGATGAACTCATCACGCTCGAGGAAGAACGGCTGTATCGAGAGGGGACAGTCGCGATTCGTGATCTGATCGCTCCGTCTGCGTTTCGTGTTGAATCAAACTTTCTCCAACTTGGTGATGTTTTTTTGCGTACCATCTATGTCATTACCTACCCGAGATATATTTCTGTCGGGTGGAGTTCTCCAATATTGAATCTCAATTCCACGATGGATATCTCTATGTTTTTTTATCCTGTGGAATCAGCTGTGATTCTCAAACAACTAAAGAAAAAAGTGGGTGCGTTGCAAGCACAGCTTTCTAGTGATGCAGAAAAAGGGGCACCGCGTGATCCACTGAGAGAAACGGCGCTTCGTGACATCGAACAGCTTCGCGATGATTTGACACAAGGAATTGAACATTTTTTCCAATTTGCATTTTATGTGACACTGTATGCAAGTGATAAAAAAGAGTTGGATAGACTCACGGAAGACCTTGAAAATATTTTTGGGTCTCGCCTTATTTATAGCAAAAATGTCCTTTTTCAAGCAGAACAAGGATTTACTTCTACTATCCCATTGGCTATTGATGAATTGATGGTTGCCTTCAACATGAATTCTTCTCCCATCGCGTCGTCGTTTCCGTTTATGTCATCTGAGCTTACGAGCGATGATGGGATTTTGTATGGTATCAATAGACATAACAACAGTTTGATTTTGTTTGACAGATTTTCACTCCAAAATGCAAACATGGTGGTGTTTGCAACATCTGGTGCAGGAAAATCATATGCCGTAAAATTGGAAGTACTTCGGAGCCTTATGATGGGCATCGATGTTATTGTTATCGATCCGGAACATGAATACGAACATCTTTCTGAGGCCGTCGGTGGTACCTATATCAATATTTCACTTGGATCAGAAAGTAAGGTCAATCCTTTTGATTTACCTCGACCCGTCGGTGAACAAGTATCGACTGAGGATATTATTCGAAGCGCAGTCATTACTACCAAAGGGTTGCTCAGAATTATGTTTGGCGAGGTAACGGCAGCAGAAGATTCATTGCTCGATCGTGCGCTTCTCGAAGCGTATGCAAAAAAGGATATTACATCGTCATCAGATCTTTCTACGGTAGAACCACCTATTATGCAGGATTTGCTTGATGTCTTGGATGGCATGGAAGGTGCAAGTGAACTTGTGATACGACTGAGTAAATATACAGATGGCACGTTTTCTGGTCTTTTTAATGCACCTACCAATGTCGACGTCAACAATGCGTTGGTCATCTTTAGTGTGCGAGATCTGGAAGATGAACTTCGCCCAATGGCGATTTATACCCTTGTTAATTATATTTGGAATATTGTCAGAAGTGAACGAAAAAAACGGTTGTTGATCATTGATGAGGCATGGTGGCTGATGCAACACGAGGATAGTGCCAAATTTATTTATGCACTGGTCAAACGATGCCGAAAATATTACCTGGGTGTTACCACCATTACACAGGATGTCAACGATTTTCTTGGTTCACAATATGGACAGGCAATTGTCACAAACTCTGCGCTTCAACTTTTGCTCCGACAGTCACCCGCAGCGATTGATATGATTCAAAAAACGTTTTTACTTACTGAAGGCGAAAAATATTTGTTGCTCGAGGGAGCAGTGGGTGAAGGAATCTTTTTTGCGGGGTTGAAACATGCTGCTATCAAGGTCGTAGCATCATATACCGAAGACCAACTGATCACGTCTGATCCCGAACAGTTGTTGCAAATAGAACAAGCAAAAAAAGACTTTGAACAACAGGTGATAGGCTCAGGAAGAGAGTCGTCATAATTATTACCACTATGTTAGATCTTCGACAACGGTTATTTCTTATCACGAGTATTGTTATTTTAGGAGTTCTCGCAATCGTGTTGGGTATCCTTGCGATACAACGACAAGGACAGCGTACACAATCTGAAGTAGGAACAACCGTTGACGGACAATCGCCAACGAATGGAAATCAAGCAACGGTGTTTGACCCTACATTACAGTTACCGCCGGTTATAGGAGACCCAAATGCACTGGGAAGCAAACTCGCTGATGAAGATCAAACAGAACGGTACGTCCGCCAGCGAGCTATTGATTTTGTTGAACGATTTTTGTCCTATTCCAATCAAACCAGGAATAGTAATATACGTGATGTGTTACCGATGGTGACTCCGCAAATGGCATCATGGGTAAAAACACAGGTTCATCAATATAGTGATACCTATGTTGGGAGTACGACCAAAGTCATTGTGAGTCGTATTGATGCCATTACCACATCTTCAGCCACAGTGCATATCGAAGCTCAGCAACATCTTGAATCATTAGAAAATGATGAACGCGTGTACCATAGTGGACGAGTTGAACTGTCGTTGCTGGATGGTATTTGGTATATCGAAGGACTTTATTGGGAATAGCATATGTCTTTTACACGGAGGGTTTTGTATACGGCAAAAGCGTACCTTTTTCCTGTTTTTTGTGTCGCTTGTCAGCAAGAAGGATCATGGTTGTGTGCTGGATGTATACGTGCTCTGGATGTTTCTCCACAGCTATTTTGTCCATTGTGTCATGCGTCGACTGATACTGGCGAAGTTTGTATGAGATGTACGCAGATTTCTTTTTCATGTTTGATCACACGACACATCGCAACTGTGAAGTATCAAGAAAAAGAAAGTATAGGCAAACTTATTCATATATTAAAATATGAATATGCAGAAGATGTTATGGAAGCGATCAGTGTTCTTTTGAATATATTCGTGACAGAATATACACATATCTTTCCACAAGTGGATATGATTGTTCCTGTCCCATTACACACAAAAAGATTTGTTGAACGAGGATTCAATCAAGCATCGCTTATTTCAGAAGCATTGAGTACACACATACAAATTCCCGTGGAGCAACATATTCTTTTTCGTATACGGCATACCCCACACCAAGCAAAACTTGAACGGACGGCTCGATTGAAAAATGTCAAAGGCGCATTTCATGTTGATCTGCCAGACAGAATTCGAGGCATGAGGGTTCTTCTTGTAGACGATGTCTATACAACAGGAGCGACGATGCAGGCATGTGCCAAGGCCCTACATGATGCTGGCGCATCGTGTATATATGGTTTTACGCTGGCGAGGGGATAAACGCTGATATACTCTTACTGAAGAGATATTGACGAAAAGGCGTTTGCAGGCTATACTATGCAGGCTCTTCTTTTGAGAAGCCTTTCGTGGCATAGGTGAATAGCTGATTATGGGAAGGCAGAGAAAACATATTATTTGATGTAGAGTGGAGGGATGGCTGAGCGGTCGAAGGCGGCGGTCTTGAAAACCGTTGTGGATGAAAGTCCACCTAGGGTTCGAATCCCTATCCCTCCGCTGTGCATCAAAGTATAATATCCATGGAGAGGTGTCAGAGTGGCCGATCGTACAGCTTTGCTAAAGCTGCGTACCGCAAGGTACCGCGGGTTCGAATCCCGCCCTCTCCGCCAGACATCCATCCAATAGCGTCATGTCTGATAGAACGAAAAACGGAAGGGTTTCAGGGAACACTGATCCCGACATACGTCGGGACGAATCCCGCCCTCTCCGCAGGGCTCCGCTATGACATATCGAAATGCCAGAGGAATAGTTATGGAGAGTTGGCTGAGCGGTCTATAGCAGCAGTTTACTAAACTGTCGTCCTTGAAAGAGGACCGGGGGTTCGAATCCTCCACTCTCCGCATCCAAAGTTTCTTCCATATATGTGAAGGAACTTTTTTGTTTTCAATCTTCAAAAAATTTGCTATAGTATAGTCATATATGAGTACACGAGATGATGACATGTTTGCATTAATATTAGCGTCCCAACAGGCGGAACGCAACGCTCCTATTAGTGTAATCTCAAAAAAACAAGGGGATTTTCCTTCTGATTGGGCACCTACCAATGAAGGACGTCTGGCAATAGATGTCTATGATATGAATGATCATATTATTATCCTGGCACCTATGGCAGGAGTAGACCCCACACGTGTGGATATTTATATTCACGACGATATGCTCTCAATTCGGGGAAAAAGAATAAAACCAAAATTGACAGAAGAAGCCTCTGGACAGTATCATGCAGAGTGTTATTGGGGTGCGTTCTCTCGAAGTATTGTGTTGCCCGTAGACGTTGTCTCTGGGGCAGCTGTTGCTGAATATACACATGGTTTGTTAACGATTCGTATTCCAAAAGTAGCATCATCTGATAAGGGGAGATCTATCCCTATAGAAATAGTTGAAGAATAAATATGAATAACGACGTACAAAAAGAATTTCAAGAAGTGAGTAAAAAAGTTCAGGCTATTTCTTGGGGTCGTGTATGGGTGTGGGTTATTTCTTTTGTCGTGGTGTTAGGCATAGGTCTGACAGGACTCGTGTCCTATGCGTCATCGTATGAAACACGTGTTCTTCCTGGAGTATCGATTGGTACTGTACAAGTGGGTGGCATGGATAGAGAAGAACTTACTACATTTTTTCGAGAGATGAACAATAAGCTAGCAGATGCTGGCATTGTACTATTATTCACACATGATGATACAACAGAACGTGTATATATTGCTTCCAGTGTGGTATCAGAAGATGCGTTTTTTGATCTGATACGGATGGACGTAGATAAGGAAGTATCACATCTATTGTCGTATCAAAAAGAAGGAAATTTGTTGGTTCGTGGATGGTCAGCTCTTCTTGTCCGAGTGTCAAAGCCACATCTCGAACTTACAACCGTAACGTTGGACCGAGCACGACTTGAAAAAGTAGTATCAGAGCGTCTGGCTTCATTTACCAATAACGCACATGATGCAAATATTCATATTACGAATATTGATCCACTTACTTTTACGACAGTCAGTTCTACTGTTGGGGTTACATTTTCATATCATGATATTATTGGTCGTATTGTGTCTGCATGGAATTCATTTGATGCTCCTGAGATTGAGATTACTCGGACAGTACAACCTCCAATTATTGTTGAAGACGATATTTTGCCCTTATTAGATCGATTACCAAAGGTATTTGAAGCAGGGGATTTGGATCTTACGTATACAGATGAACATACAAAAAAAGAGTATACTTGGACAATTACAAAAAAGGATATTGCCAATTGGCTGGAAGTACAAATGCATGATGGTATAGGGTTTGGCCTAAATGCATCATCGACGAAAATATTTTTGCAAGATACCATCGCATCATCAATCAATCAGGATGCACGTGAAGCACGATTTGAAATAGGACAAAATGGAAAAGTGAGTGAGTTTCAAGGATCACGTCCCGGGATTGGTATTGCAATTGATGACACATACGTTGCTATTAATGATGCTGTCCTCCAACGTACATGGCATGATGGAGGTATGGTGTCGTCTCTTCCTATTCGTGTAGAACAAGTAGAACCAGCAGTAAAGACAAGTGAAGTAAATGACCTTGGCATTACAGAAATACTTGGGTCAGGATATTCCAATTTTAGTGGGAGCCCTACAAATCGTATCAAGAATATTCGACATGCCGTCGTAGATAAACTCAATGGGTTACTCATTAAGCCGGATGAAGAATTTTCTTTACTCAATACATTGGAACCCTTTACTATTGAAGGAGGATATCTTCCAGAATTAGTTATCAAAGGAGACGAAATTAAACCAGAAGTTGCTGGGGGATTGTGTCAGGTTGGAACGACTATGTTTCGCACCGTGATGAATTCAGGACTTTCTGTAGTATCAAGAAGAAATCATTCTTTGGTAGTGAGTTATTATAACGATCAGCGAAATGGCAAACCAGGGACTGATGCGACAATCTATGACCCTGCTCCAGATTTTAAATTTAAAAATGATACGGGCCATTACATTTTGATCACTACAGATATGAATACGAAAACAGGTGATCTAACATTTACCTTTTGGGGGACAAGTGATGGGCGAGAGGGGTATTACACAGAACCAGTCGTACACCGGTGGATTCCTACTGGACCACAGCAAACTATTGAAACAACAGACCTTGCACCGGGTGTTCAAAATTGTCAGAGTGCCCATCCTGGTGCGGAAACGTCATTTACCTATGTACGAATTTTACCAAGTGGAGAAAAAAAGGAAGAAGTGTTTTCTAGTTATTATCGACCTCTTCCAAAGATCTGTTTGGTCGGCGTAGAGAAGAACATACCTCTTTGTGAAGTACTTCCAGACGGAACGACATCGTGTCCGACTGATGTGACAATTGGAGAGGGCCTTCCTTCGGAAAATGACACCAGTACGTCTTCTCTTCCTGTAGGTGGTCAGACATAGATTTTTTGCCTTAAATAAGCCAAAAAAAACATTTCCACAATACACCCCTTGACAAGGGTGTATTTTTATGGTATAGTGCGCAGTCGGTTGATAAACCGGCATACACATTGTCACATTCGGCTGGACTGAATCGTACCAAGACAATACTCGTATAGAATCGCAGTAAAGAGCGTGTCAATGTGTTTTTCCTAGGAGATATAGAGAGTGTTTATTAGATTGCTCTATAACGGCTTTCTAGTAAGTACCACCCTGTATCCACGACAAGCATGGAGGTGTGTCCTCGGCCTGCGTAGGCTCCGGCTCACACTTGAACAAGAACACACCTTCTTGGATACAGTTGCAGGATTTTATCCTGCATATATATGCAAACAATGCCCGGCAATAGCCGGGTTTTTTGTCGTTTGTGGGACAATATGTTGTCCTCAGGTATATTTTTTTGTGTGAAGGAAAAGGGAAAGTATGGTATACTCTTTTTGTAGTTACATCATTTATTTTTCACCATTTTATATATGATGGGAAAATCATGTGGATGCATGGCATCCAAAGGTATCTCTGTACTTGTCGTAATCGGTGCACTCAACTGGGGGCTCGTCGGCCTCGGTGAATTTTTTGGTGGCAATTGGAATGTAGTCAATTTGCTATTTGGTAGTTGGGCATGGCTTGACGCACTTATCTACCTTCTTGTTGGTGTAGCCGGTGTTATGCTTCTCCTCGGAGGATGCAAGTGTAGCAAGTGCAAAGCGTGTAATGATGGAGGTATGATGAAAAAGGACAGTACCATGTCTGCGTAAACATTCTTGAATAAAAACGTCTTCCCTTGAGGAAGATGTTTTTTGTTTGCGTGTTCTTCATATGTTTGTTACTCTATGAGTACTCTTGTTATAGTACGTATTATGAATTATATATCACTTTTACATGAATATGCTGTTTTTGGGAATTCACTGTATGCGTATATACTGGCGGTGTTGTAGCCTGTGGCATCATCTTCGCTTCAAAAGTATTTAAAAAAATTATTCTGGTTCGTCTTCAGGCATTGTCAAAAAAAACAAAAACACATGTTGATGATATAATCATTGATGCCATTCATGAGATGGGCAATATGTTTTATATTGTGCTTAGCTTGTATATTGGGCCCCGCTTTTTAGTGGTAGATGAGCATATTGCAAACATCATACATATTATTTTTGTCGTCGTCGTCACCTACGAAATCGTACGTGCGTTGCAAATTGTTATTCGGTTTGCATTGGAGCAGTATGCGTCAAAGAATGATAACCCTGCTTCCAGTGGATCGATGATTCATCTTGGTATGCTCTTTGTGCGTATTGGGCTGTGGTCTATAGCATTCCTTTTTGTCCTTTCCAATCTTGGTATTGATATCACGGCGCTCGTCGCGAGCCTTGGTATTGGAAGTCTTGCCATTGCTCGGCGCTACAAAATATTCTGAGTGACATGTTCAGTTCTTTTTCTATTTATGCTGACAAACCATTTGAAATAGGGGATTATATTGTAATTGGAACAGATTCTGGGACGGTCAAAAAAATTGGGTTAAAAACAACCCGCATTACATCACTACAAGGAGAAGAATTGGTTGTATCTAATAAAGAACTTACTACCGTGCGTGTACAGAATTATAAAAAAATGCAACGTCGACGTGTTGCATTCACCTTTGGTGTTGTGTACGAAACACCAAAAAAACAATTAGAGAGTATTCCAAAGATGGTAGAGAAGATTGTGTCTTCGGTTGAGCATCTTGAATTTGATCGTTGCCATTTTCATGAATTTGGTGATTCCTCACTATTATTTGATGTTGTCTATTTTGTAGATACAAGAGAGTATATTACATATATAGATACTCGCCAAACATTCAATCTTGCACTGTTCTCACAATTTGAAAAAGACGGTATTGCTTTTGCGTATCCAACACAAACCCTCTTTGTAAAAAAATAATTGATTCGAATTATACAAAAAACATCTCTGTCTCAGAGATGTTTTTTTCTGTGTATATGGAGGTTACGCGTTTTGTTCCATTGTTTGTTGGTTATTATGCATGCCTCGGCCTCCTTTCTTCATCATGCCTTGGCCTTCTCCACGTCCAACATGTGATCCAGCAGGAATACCAAGTTCGTCTGCAATTGTTTTTGCGCCTTGCCAGTCACCTGCCTTCATGAGATCATGCATCTCTGCAAATTGTGCAAAGTTTGTTTCATTGATCTGATCGATGAATGGTGCATCTGGACCGACCGCTTCTACAAATCCAGGATAATCTCTATTATCAATGGCTGTGTCTACTGCCTCACGGCGAGTGTCTCTTTCTTGGCGATGCGCTACCATATCATTGAATTGTATTTCACTCATGCGTGATGCGATGTTTGAGTCTGTTCCGTGTGCATTGAGAAATGCCTGATAATCGCCAGCTTCGAGTGCTGCGTCTACCGCAGTTCGTTGCTCTGCTGTCAATTGTTGTTGTCCTCGGTCACCACGGTGTTCTTGTGCAAAAGGTCGTTCTGGGGCATGTGATCCTTGTTCAGAGGATCTGCCCTGTGCGTTTGCCAGACCGATTCCCATGGTTGCGACAGCAAAGAGAATCGCTGCGGTAGTAGTTATTTGTGTCTTTTTCATATTGAATATGAATTATTGAATATAGATTGTTGTTCTTGGGCCCATCTGCTATATAATACGCATGACTCACTTTTTTCTTTCATTGTGATTTTAATATATAAAAAATACAGCGATGTGTGCTGTATTTTTCTCTATAAAAGTTATTTAAAACAGCGGTATGGGATGTGGCGCAAAAGATGTTTCTTCATCGTCGACATCTCGGTGTTTCCACTGAGGTCCCAAGCCGAGAGTATTGAATGGAAGAATAATATGTGCAAGAAATTGTTGGTCACCAATGTCTTCTCCGAGTGCTCTAATACGATCATTTATACGAATACCGTCATCTGGCAATATGGTTGTGGGTTGGATGATTATAATCCATCTTCCTCCAAGAATAGGATTTTCGACATAAATTTTTCCTGTTGGAGCTGTAAATTCAATAATGGTGACACGTCCTGTAAGAATGCCTTTGTCTGGGCGACTCAGTGCTTGTAACCGTGGATTGAATAAGTGTGCATGTTGGGGATCTTTTGTTGCGATAATACTGTCAATTTTTTGTCCAAAACCCATGAGGTGAAGTCCTATTCCAAATGCGATGCTAGCACCAACAACACCTATGACAACGACAAATGCGGTATAACGATAGCCATGCTTGGTATGTTTGATATCTATATAGAGGAGCACAAGCATGATGGCAAACAAGCACAGCCAAAGGTAAGGAAGTGTTGATATGATATGAGTGAATTTTGATTCATGTATTTCACTAAAAATATCCCAATCATTTTTTGTCACGATATAAAGAATAGATGCAACACCAAATGCCCCGAGAATAAGGAGTAATCCGGAGAGAACCCAAAGTCCAGATCCTTGTATCCAAAAGCGCCACGCAGGGATTGGGGTCATGTTATCCTGCTGGATCTTCTCAAGAATTTTTTGTTTGATATCCATAGTATTATGGTGTTACCAGTGGTTCTTCTGTAAGTACCTGATGCAATTGTTTCTTCGCTCTATTAATTCTGGTTCCGACCGTTTTTACTGGCAACTTGAGAATGTCTGATATTTCTTGATAACTTTTTTCTTCGAGGTATCTGAGAATAAGAATATCTTTATATTTTGGTCCCAATTTTTTGAGGACTTCTTTTACTTGTATTTGAAGCTGAGCTCTATCCAATTCTTTTGCCATATCGAGGTCAGCTTCTATATTTTTGAGATAGATTCCTCCATCCTCTTCTCGTATCGTGTGAGGTCGTACCGAGCGTTTTCGAAAGTGACTAATGGTTTCATTGTGGGCAATGCTATATATCCATGATGAAAAAGAGAGTGACGGATCAAAATTGTGAAGGT
>PFPJ01000026.1 GCA_002792995.1 Candidatus Magasanikbacteria bacterium CG_4_10_14_0_2_um_filter_41_10
GCGCATCAGTTGATTCAGATTCTTATAAAAATTCTTGGTGTGTTTGGGCTCAGTTGGGTGATTTGGAGGACCCTTCTTTTTACGAATAATTATTTTCAGCCACGCGTGATGCGAGATTTGTCGAACACGTGTTTTGCGTACATACATAAACACGCGCCATCATTTTTTCACAATAATTTTGTCGGTTCATTGGTGAAGCGTGTCAATAAATTTTCTCGCTCATTTGAAGGTATTGCAGATTTACTTACGTTCAATTTTATTCGTATTTTTGTTGATATCACTGTGGTCATGATTGTGTTGTCGATGAATAATTGGGTTTTTGGTGCTGCACTTGGTGTATGGGTGGGCATTTTCCTTATCATGAATTATTTTTGGAGCATGTACAAGCTCAAATATGATGTGATGCGCAGTGAACAAGAATCAAAAGTTGTTGCGGTCCTTGCAGATACGGTTACCAATCATGAAAATGTAAAGTTTTTGAATGGATATGAACGAGAGAAAACATATTTTGGGGTGGTCACCGAGCGACTTCGATATCTCAATACATTGACATGGAATCTTGGACAGATCTTTGAAACAGTGCAAGTGTTGCTCATGTTTTTGTTGGAATTTGTCATGATGTATTTAGCTGTTGGATTTTGGCAAAAAGGACAACTGACTATTGGAGATTTTGTGTTGATTCAAGCATATGTTATTACAACGTTTGATAAACTGTGGGATGTCGGCAGATATATCAAAAATTATTATGAACATATTGCAGATGCAGAAGAAATGACAGCCATTTTTGAAACGCCACATGAAATACAAGATATTCCAACAGCGACACCACTCGTGGTGTCAAAAGGAGAAATCGTGTTTGATAATGTGTCGTTTTATTACAACAAAACACGGTCGATCATGAAAAAGTTTTGTTTGTCTATTTCAGCTGGACAGCGGATTGCGTTGGTTGGTCATTCTGGTGCTGGGAAGTCCACGATTGTGAAGTTGCTCCTCCGAACGCATGACGTAACAAGTGGACACCTCACTATCGACGGACAAGATATATCAGATGTGACGCTCGAGAGTTTGTGGCAACATGTCAGTTATGTTCCACAAGATCCTATTTTGTTTCACCGATCTATTATTGATAATATTCGGTATGGACGACCAGAATCCACAGATGAAGAAGTGTATGAGGCTGCACGACTTGCACACGCGCATGAATTCATCGAAAGCTTTCCGGAAAAGTATAAGACGTTCGTCGGAGAGCGTGGTGTGAAATTGTCTGGTGGAGAACGCCAACGTGTTGCGATAGCGCGTGCCATTCTGAAAAATGCACCAATTCTTATTCTCGACGAAGCAACATCGAGTCTTGATTCTGAATCAGAAAAATTGATTCAAGATGCATTGCATAATTTGATGAAAGGAAAAACTGTTATTGTCATCGCACATCGATTGTCTACGATCATGTCGATGGATCGAATTCTCGTGATAGAAGATGGTGATATCGTAGAAGACGGAACGCACAAGCAACTCTTGAGAAAAAGCAAAGGATTTTATCGACGGCTCTGGGATTTGCAAGCGGGGACGTTTATTGGCGAGTAACGTACGAATTAAAAAACCACAAGTAGATGCTTGTGGTTTTTTGTTTTGCCGTGTTACCATATGTGTACTATGCAAACACAACACCCAGAATCACAATTGGAAAAAGCAAGGAGAGAAGTTGAACCATCACGAGAATCTCGGGAGAGGTTTGAAATGGATGCGCAGGCAGAAGCTGCCGCTGCGATGGAGCGGGCAGATGTGATCGTCAAAGATGTGCAATCGAGCAAAAAACAAATGAAAAATATTGTGATGAATATGCATGTTGTGAAACAGCAAATAACGCAGCTCCGTCAGCAGTTGCAACTTGCTGACAACGACGATGTGTCATCGTTGCAACAAGATCAAAAACTTGTAGATGAATTGAAACAAAAAATTGCAGGACACCAGCATGAACTTCTGGCGATGCGAGATGATCTTATTCGAGAACAAAAGGAAGAATTGATTGAGCAGAAATTTGTTGGGGATGTCACTGTAGAATCAGAACGATTGATTGATAGCATGATTGGAGATGTGCTGTCGGTGGAATAATAGATAGATATCAAAAAGACTCCCTTCTTTGGGAGTTTTTTGGTATACTGCATATACATTATATGGTGCATGTACCAATGTTGTTTTGGTACATGTCATTTCAACATTGCCTGTCATGTTTATCTTCCAAAAAAAACATCGTTTTTCTCAGAGTGACAAACGTGGATTCACTCTGCTTGAGATTGTTGTTGCTATCGGTATTTTTGCGATTTTTGCTGTTGGTATTTACTCTGGCATTCAATTTGTATTTCGTCTTGTGTACAACTCACGTCTTCGCATTATTGAAACGTCATTGCTCAATGAACAAATTGAAGGTATTAGGAATATGTCGTTTTATGATATAGGAATTGTCAATGGAAGCCCTTCCGGACTCCTCGAGTATAGTGTCACAACGACACGAAATGGGATTGATTTTGACATTACGCGAACGATTCGAAATATAGATGATCCCTTTGATGGAACGATCGATGGCACTCCTCAGGATTTGTCTCCTGCTGATTACAAACTTGTTGATGTCTCTGTCATTTGTACGCAATGTAGACAACAACATGCGTTACTCATGAGTACCTATGTTGCACCAAAATATTTAGAAGGGGATCCGACACATGGGGCATTATTTATCGATGTCTTTGATGCAAGCGGACAGCCTGTGCAGGGAGCAATGGTACATATTGTATCGACTGTCACGACGCCAACATATGATTTTTATGATACGACTGATAATGATGGAAGACTTGCTATTGTTGACCTTGCCGCTGGTCTTGAGGCGTATGATATTACTGTTACAAAGGATGGATATACAACAGATCAAACAATGCAACCATCTGTTGAGAATGCAAATCCTGTAAAATTGCCGGCAACCGTCCTTGCACAAAGTGTGACAGAAATTAGTTTTTCGATTGATCTTGTGTCGGATATCTCAGTGCAAACATTGAATGCCTATTGTGTACCTATAGGATCGACCAGTGTTTCTCTTATAGGGACCAAAAAAATTGGAACAAATCCTGATGTTTTTTTGACTGATCTCAATATCACAACAAATGGCAGTGGGCAATATGAGTTTGATACGTTAGTGTGGGATACGTATCAATTTGGGGTATCTGGATACAATATTATTGGGTCTATCCCCAATGAACGAGTGGATTTGTTGCCTGGAGCCTCACAACCAGTCCAACTTATTCTTGGTACGGTCTCAACACATGCATTGCGTGTAGACGTGGTCGATAGTGTGACAGGGCAACCGATTGCAAATGCGACGGTCACGGTGACCTCGACAGGATATACAGACGAAAAAGTAACTGGTGTGGGAACCGTAGGACAAACGGATTGGTCTGGTGGTTCTGGGCAAGATACACTGGCAGATAATACAAGATTTTTTTCTGATGACGGAAACGTAGATGTGCTCACTTCTGTAGGAAATATGACATTGTGGAAAACGGGGAGCGACTATGCATCGAGTGGGTGGCTTGAATCGTCTACCTTTGATCTTGGACTTGATGCTACGTACCAAAATATTATTTGGGAGCCACTTGCACAGCCAGCTGAGACGGGGAGCGACGCTGTTCAATTCCAAATTGCAACCGCATCAAGTACCAGTCCTACATCGTGGAATTTTTTTGGGCCTGATGGAACTGCGGGAACATATTATACTGCTGCAGACACCGTTATTTCAGATGTACATACGGGTGATAGATATATGCGATACACCGTATTTATGACTACTGCATCAACGACCTATACACCGACACTATCAAATGTTTCTTTTACCTACACAAATAGTTGTACACCTCCTGGTCAAGTGTATTTTGGATCTTTGTCATCAGGGGATTATAGTATTAGTGTGAGTGCGACAGGGTATGACCCCACGACGGTCAATGTAACCGTAAATGGGTACACCAAGGAATCAATCATACTCCAACAAAGCTAATCGTGTATGAAAGAAAAACACACACATGCATTTACATTGATAGAAGTAGTTGTCGCACTCGGAATGTTTGCACTTATTTCTGTTGCTGTGGGATGGATTCTTATCAACAGTGTGCGTTCAACAAATATTATTTGGGATCAACTAGGTGTGCAAAATGATGGTCGTGCTGCTCTTGAACAATTTGTTGATGATGTCAGACGAGCTGAGACATCGAGTATTGGTGGATACCCTATTTCCTCAGCAACGACTACGGAATTTATTTTTTACGCTAATATAGATAATGATAGTGGACGTGAAAAAGTTCGATTTTGGCTTGATGGTACGGATCTCAAAAAAGGAGTTGTTCAGCCAAGTGGATCTCCACTGGGGTACGATGGGGAAGAATCTGTCGTTACTGTTGCTCAATACGTGGTAAATACTCAAGAAAATATCCCCCTTTTTGAATACTATGATGAGACGTATCCAGCAACCACGACGCCACTCGCTGTTCCGGAAAATTTGATACATATTCGTGTTGTCAAAATGCAACTTGAACTTGAAAAGGATGCAAGCAAGACACCTGTTCCACTTCATGTAGAGACCGCGGTGAGCATTCGAAATCTCAAGAGTAACTAGTAGCCATAAAGCAATTATTGTATGTTTCAATGGATTCGAGATAATCAAAAACGTGTACGACAAAATGTACGTGGCAGTCTTCTTTTGTTTGTCATGATATTTGGATCAGTCGCATTTACGTTGATTGTGCTCGGTGTGTCGAGTTATGCAATGTTTGAAAATCAGGCGTCAAACAAAAAACAATTTCGCGATTTATCGTTTCATATCGCAGAAGCTGGGGTCAATTATTATCGTTGGCATCTCGCACATAGCCCAGAGGATTACCAAGATGGTACTGGAGTTGAAGGTCCCTATGTTCACGAATTTCAAGACAAAGATGGCAATGTTATTGGATATTTTTCGCTCGACATTGTTCCTCCACTTACTGGGACGACCATTGTGAGTATTCGGTCGACTGGGTGGGTTGCTTCTCAAGAACAAAGTTCTCGAACAATCGCAGTTCGTGTCGGGTATCCTGCACTCACAGATTTTTCTTTTGTAGAAAATTCAGAAATGAGGTTTAGTCAGACATCTATCGTTCATGGTAAATTGCATTCCAATGATGGCATTGAATTTAATGGAATAACTGACTCTATTATGCAGAGTGCAAAGGAAACCTATAACCCACAGTATGGTCCTGCGGATAGCCCCGGCATCTGGGGAGATGGAGGGCCTACTACCTTTTGGGATTTCCCTGTGCCTCCAAAAGATTTCAATGCGATTACGACTGATTTGGCGAGTATTCGTGATGCTTCTGATGCTGGTGGCCTACATTTTTATTCGTCTGGAAAAGAAGGATACCATATGATTTTTCAGGCAGATGGGACGTTTAAATTGTATACCGTGACAAAACGTCAAAAATATACAGATTATTGTAAAACCGTATACAATGGATATTGTTATTCTGGGAATGTGTACTATGACATTCAAAATGAGACATATGATGCGACGTATGCTATCCCGGCAAACGGTGCCATTTTCGTAGAAGATGATATCTGGGTAGAAGGAGTGGTCAATGGACATGTGTCTGTTGGTGCTGGAAGATTCCCCGTACTTGAAAGTACGTATCAAGAAATTTATCCAATAGGGGATATCACCCTCCTCGAAAAAGAATCCACGAATGTGATAGGGCTTATTGCACAGGGAGATATTGTGTACCCATACAACGTCCCAAATGATATGGTTGTGGAGGCAGCATTGCTTTCGCAATTTAAAAAAATTTATCGTCCATATTTTTCAAATACAAAAAATTCTTTGACTATTTTTGGATCACAAATTTCCTATGATGGCGGTGGTGTCAAATGGGGGAATCCTGTGGTGAGTGGCTTTATCAATACCATATATATTTATGATGGGAACCTTCGATATTTAGTTCCTCCAGGATTCCCTGTTGAACCAACATACGAATTGATTTCGTGGGAAGAAATCGAATAAATATCTGTGCATGGTCACTGTGGAAATTGTTTGCTATACTACCAGACAACTATTAAGCTTTATCTATGCCCAAACAACCACAGGTACGAAAAGGAGTGATTATTGTCGCTGGTATAGGAACGCGTTTTTTGCCTGCAACAAAAGCAATGCCGAAGGAAATGTTGCCTATTTTGGATAAACCGGTTGTTCAGTATATTGTTGAGGAAATGGTTGCGAGTGGTATCAAGGAAATCATTTTTGTGACGAGTTGGAACAAGCGTTCTATTGAAGATCATTTTGATAGAAATCATGATCAAGAGTTTTTTCTCAAAGAAAGAGGAAAATATGATCGTATCGCAGATTTAGTAGAGCTCACAAAAAAAGTCCAATTTTTTTATACCCGCCAATCTTCGCCAAAGGGAAATGGGCACGCACTTTTGTGTGCAAAGGAATTTGTTGGGGATGAGCCTTTTGCCTTTTCCGATGGTGACAGTATTATCGATGCAAAAGTGCCTGTCATAAAACAGCTTCTTCGAGTTTTTGAAAAAAAACAGGCATCGGTCATAGGCGCACAACGATTGACTGATCCTCAGACGATGACCAAGTATGGCAATATTTATGGAACGCCTACGAAAGAAGATCGTATCTTTCGAGTTACCAAGTTTGAAGAAAAACCAAAAGTAAAAGATGTGTCACCAGAAGGATTGATCGTGGGTGGTATGCGCTATATTTTCACAAAAGATATTTGGCCGTTTTTAGAAAAAATGAATAAAGGGAGAAACGGGGAGATTTGGGTGTCAGATGCGGCACATGCACTTGCACAAAAGAAAAAATTTTTTGCGTACGAGTATAAGGGACAATATTTTGATACAGGAGATAAACTTTCACTCCTCAAAGCAACACTTCACTTCGCGATGAAGGATGATGAAATACGTGAAGAAATAGGTGTTTATCTTTCATAGATATATGCAAAAAAATATTGATATTTCATACAATTTTTTTTACATAAATTTGTTCTACCTATTGAGTATTTTGTGTTTTGTTATATTTTTATTTTTTCCCAATTTTGTTTTTGCTGATCAGATGTGTTGTGTCTATTTAGAAGAAAATAATACTGGTGGTGATACGTGTTATAGTTTTGATACTGATGCTGAAGTTGCTACTATAAATCCCGATGCTGGTGAGAGTTGTCCTGTTAACACATATAGTGGACGCCTTTTAGGGGCATATGGTTTCGGACCTGTACAGTTGGGATTTGTTCCTGAACCAACATCTGCTGTATATGAACAGAGTCAAATTTCGAAAAATTGTCTTTTGCTTGATACATTTGATTTGAACGGCGTTACAATGAGCTTAGAGGTAAAAAAAGAAGTACCAGGTAGCCCTCTTTGTCAAAAAGGACTGCAAGCTGTATCTACACCTAATGGTACTATTTTGCGTCGTGCTTTGGTAAAGGCTCAATTAGCAGATTTATTGCAGACGCTTACTAAATTTACGCAAGATAACTCGTTGTGTTGTGTGCCACGTATACCTAATGCATCAACATCATGTGTACAAAGGGGGGTAAACCAAACTTCCTGGAATGAACTTTACAATATGGTATATGGGGGGCCAAACCCAACGAATATATTTTATTTTCCTCCAGATGACGGAGAGTTTTATAGTTGTGATCCCAATGCAACTAAAACTGATTGGTTAGCTTTTGATTCAGTCGATGTAAGTAGTCCTTTTCCAGTGTTTGCGCCTCCATATGTTTTGTACCCAGAATCCTGCAATACACAGACTGGAGCAAATTATATACCCCCATGGGGTTATGGTAATAGTAGTCAGGTTCCGCAACAACTTCAAGCTATGTGTACTCTTTCAGGCGATAAGTATTGTGCTTGTTCTGGTGATAATTCAGCTTGTTCTCCAACTTTTTATAAAACAAAAGAAGATTGTGAGATCTTACTTCCTATTACCGTGCCAGGAGTTAATGATATACTTACACAATGTCTTAAACTTGATGAATCCGGGGGCGCCCAAATTTCTTGTGGCAGTCTTGTTAAGCAAACTTCTACACCAACAACACCGCCAACACAGCCCACTACAAAACCTCCTACAGTCGATCTGAAGTCCACGTTTCCTTCGTTGACTGGGCTCAATCCATTGAAAGAAGTATCTATCCCAATTCTTTTTGGACGTGCTATTACTATCGTTTTGCGTGTTCTTGGAAGTCTTGCTCTCATTATCTTCATGTATGGAGGTATTCTTTGGATGACTGCAGCGGGTAATGACGAACATGTAAAAAAGGCACTATCTACCATCGTGTGGGGAGCCATGGGTATTTTTGTTATCTTTGCGAGCTATGCAATGGTTCAATTCATATTGGATTCGTTTTTATAGTTTTTGGTTGTTCTATGAGAAAGAAATACATATATACATTCCTTGCATTATTTGGCATCACCTCCACGCTTGGTTTTGGGTGCAAAGGACTGTCTCAACAAGAACAAGCATCCATCCAACCAGTGACACTAACCTACTGGACGGTCTATGATGATGTTCCTCAGTTACAAAAATTTGCGACCGCATACAAACAAATTCGACCGTATGTTACTATCAATATTCGTCAAATTAGATATGAAGAATTTGATACACTCTTTACCAATGCGCTTGCAGATGATATCGGTCCAGATATTATATCAACACACGTGACATGGCTTCGAAAATACGAACCACGACTCGATCCTATGCCGGCGTCGGTCAATGTGTCTGATGTCCAGGTGACAGGGAGTCAATTTTCACAGCAAGTAACGGTCACTCCACAGACCAATCCTATGCCGAGTGTTCGTGGGATAGAATCAAATTTTGTTGGGACGGTCGCGAACGATATTATTATACGAAATCAGATATACGGGCTTCCTCTTGCTCTTGATACACTTGCATTGTATTACAATAAAAAAATTCTTGATCAAGCAGGTATTCCTGAACCTCCTCATACGTGGGCAGATTTTATTGCAGATGTCATCAAGATTACTCGTATCAATGGTGCTGGTGATATTGTGCAGTCGGGAGTCCCTCTGGGAACAGGAAATAATATAGAACATGCAGGAGATATTTTTGCATTGCTTCTCTTGCAAAACGGTGTAGATGTTGTCAATAATGGTACTGTTGTGTTTGCAGGAGGCATTGAACGAGCGACTGCCAATCATCCCACACTTGAAGCATTGAGATTTTTTACTGATTTTGCGCGTCCCACCAAAGAAGTCTATAGCTGGAATGAAAAGCAAACGAGTGCTTTTACTGCTTTTACCCAAGGACGTGCTGGTTTCTTTTTTGGCTTCGCCTATGATTACCCTCGTATCAAGAGTCGAGCGCCCCAGCTTGATGTGAACGTGATTGCCGTGCCACAGCTCAATGATAATGCACCAGTCAATGTTGCTAACTATTGGATAGAGTCAGTTGTGAAGAAAACAAAGCATCGGAATGAAGCCTGGGATTTTATTCGGTTTATGACTACACCAGACAATATTGCGGCCTATACGACTGCTACAAAACAACCGTCACCATTGCGGTCGCAGGTAGCTACACAGCAACAAGATCCAGAATTGGCACCGTTTGTTACTGGAATTTTGACTGCAAAAAATTGGTATACTGGGAAAGATATTGATCGTGCGAGTCAAGCAATTGCAGATTTGATGAAGCAATATCTTTTGCCATATGCAGATGGACAAAACGCCTTAAAAAGAGATGCACAGCTTGTTGTCAATGCTGCGACGATAGTACAACAAACGTTGTAAAAAAATACTATGAAAAAATACAACATTTATTTTGGGCTTCTCTTCAGTATTGTATGTAGTCTTTTGTTGTTTTCTCCGAAGAGTGTATTTGCTGTATTTCAATTGCCTGATCCAAGCACCTGTTATCTGGATACGAGTAATCATGTCTCGAATGAGCTTGATTATTTTTATTTTGTTGTTTCTCAAGAAAAAATTCTTGATCCAGTAGGAGGTTTGGAAATAAGTAAAATATCTAATAAAGTGAAGTGTATTCAACTTCCAATAAGAACATTATCAATTGACGTTGATGTAATACTAAATTTGTTGCCAATTGAATTGCAATCAAGTTTTGCTGCCAATGATCTTACTGTACAGTGGTTTCTTAGACCTTCTAAAAACGTACCCAAAACGTTTGTGGATAGAGGGGGAATTACTGTAAAAACAAGAGAAGCTTCTGACCCTACCAGTGTTGATTATATTATACATACCACTAATAGGATACCGGATTGTAATATTGAGTCAAAACTTGATGAAGAATTAACTGTAAATAGTCTTCTTAATTCTGCTTTTTTAGAGTTGATTACCTATCACGGTGAGTGCACACAGTATTATAAATTTATACGACATGTTAACTTTGGAGCAACGCCAACATATGTGTATTACTTGGGGAGTTCTTCTAATAAGAATTTTGGACCTCCTGGAGATGTCACATGGGGGGGGGATACTATAACCATATCAAAAGGACAGCCTTCAACCTATACGATGGGTGTTACAACTAATGTGTCTGATTTGGATCTTGGAATATCTTGTCTGAACTGTGCGGAAATTAATGTAATCAAGACAGATATTGCAGGCAAACAAGCAGTTCTTTTAAATATAGACCCCACTAAGCTGAAAGGTTATACCATACAATTGAGTGCACGCACGCCAGGTGTGCCTTATTTTGAATCTAGACATGATGTTAAAATTGTAGTTGCCGATATTGAATGCAGTACACTGGACGTGAATAGTTGTAATACAAATGCATATTGTTTCTGGTATCCAGCATATTCAACAGATAATAAATGTATTGCAAAAACATTGCAGTTAGACTGTTCAAAAGTGCCTCAGGCACTCTGTGGAACAAAAGAAGGTTCTTCATACTGTACCTGGTTGGAAAAAACTGGGGCCGGTACTGCTGTTTGTACAGATTCACTCAGTAGCTCATATCAGGCGTCATATGGTCAAACAAATTATACTGGTCCACTTCCTCCCTGCGCGTTTGATGGAAGCTGTCGGAATATCAATGATTTACTTCAGCTCGCCATCAATATAGGCACATACATGCTTGGGCTTATTGGGTCTGTTGCCTTACTCTTCTTTGTATATGGTGGTCTGATGATGATCCTGTCTATGGGGAATGCGGAACGAGTGAAAAAAGGACGAGACATATTGGTTGCGGCGATTGTTGGTATCGTTATCGCGTTTAGTGCCTATGCATTGATCAACTTTGTTCTTGATGCACTCAATGTTTCGAAAGAATTTCGTGTTATTGAACAAATTAAATAAGTGACGTATGACAACGCAATTTATAAAACAGGTGTTCATATATTCAGTCCTTTCATTCGGATTATTTTTGTTTCCACAACGTTCTTTTGCCGCCACACCTCCGCCAACAGCTACTGTGGTGGCAAGTGCTTCCTCAACACTCTATACATTCACAACCACGTGTATTGATCCCGAGGGTGTATTGCCTCCAGGTGGTGCATTGCCAAAGCAGGTTGGTATAGTCGTTCCTACAAGTACCGCACAGCAACACATGGATACAACCTATATTTATTTTCATGGGAGCGATCAGCCATTGCCTACCGTTGCAAAAATATGTAATAGTTCGGGGGACAAGGGATATCATATTTGCGATGCTGCAGCTTCGCTTGGTGCACCAATCATCATTCCTATAGTACAAGTAAAGGATTCGTCGAAGAAAACAACGCGTACTACAAAAGAAGCCTTTAACTGTGTGATCAAGGAAGCTACCGATGTCATGGCAGCCCAAACACCCGCAGTGACGCTCGTTACAAACTATATTGTTGCTGGACACAGTGGTGGGGCATTTACGATGAGTAGTTATTTTGCAGCGGGGTTATCTGCACAAAAGGCGATTGTGTTTGATGGGTGCTATATAGGAGGTACCAATGATGAATATAATTTTTGTGAAGATATCCTTAGAGATTTTAGCAGTGGTCCCGTAGATTTGTATGCGCAAGCTGGATCAGAGGGAACAGGAAAAGAATCACAAAAAGTAAAAGATGCATTTTCATCACGCGTAACGTTGAAAATAGTAAATCTTACGCATTATCAAATTCCTAGTGCATGTTTGAAAGATCTTGCTACGTGTGGAGGAAAAGTTCCTGATGGATCATCTGGGGGGACAACAGGTGGCAGTTCAGCAACCAAGGTTCCTACACTTTCTGCCAACAATCTTCCTATAACAAAAGTGAGTCTCGTGAATCCTATTGGAAGTGAAGGTGGATCAGCGGTGGGTGTCACTGATTTTCGACTTATTTTGGGAAATGGAATACGGATACTTCTTACTATCATTGGTGCTATTGCCCTTGTTGCTTTTATAGTAGGTGGTGCGTATTGGTTACTCTCAGCGGGAAGTCCTGAACGTGTCAAAAAAGGAACTGAAACAATGGTGTGGGCAGCGATTGGTCTTTTTGTGGTGTTTAGTGCATATGGTATTTTGTCTGCCGTGATTGGTGGGCTTACGGGTAGAGCACCCATTGACACTGGACCTGTGAGTACACAAGGTGCCGAAGTCCAATCCGGAGCGTATTACCAGGTACATTCTATAGAAGTCAGTATTTTTCCAGAACCAAAGCCATATCTCAGTGCACGTGGTACGATTGGGGCGAATGTCCCTTGTGTTCTTTCTCCTGGTGGGCAGAAGGATGGCTATGTGAATGTTGTAGATCCAAAGAACCCTGCATTGACGGGGTGGGTGCTTGCCGATCAAGTGTCTGCCATGACTGATACGGAAGTATTAAAAGCTAAATGTGGTTCTCCTTCTGCATCTGCAATTTCCGCACACTGTGTATGTACAGTCACAGATGATAAGAAAGGCGATACCTCACAGACTGCTATCCCAAATGTAAATAGTTCCTCGGAATGTATAGCTACGTCATTGCAAAGTCCTATTTCTGGAACGAGTATTAGCGATTGCTCTTGGCAGACAGGTAATTAGCATGTAACCATGTGGAAAACAATGTGACAGTACATGGGAATACTGATACAATAGTGTTACACAAATGTGTACCTTATCTTAATGACAGAAAGGGGGTGACATTCATGAAAAAAACAATTGTACGACTTTCACAATATAGAACAACATTGATGCTTGCAGCTGCAGTATTGATGTCGCTTGTTTTCTTGCCAACGACCGTATTTGCGGGTCCTGTAG
The DNA here is from genome assembly GCA_002792995.1 of Candidatus Magasanikbacteria bacterium CG_4_10_14_0_2_um_filter_41_10. Lineage (GTDB taxonomy): Bacteria > Patescibacteriota > Patescibacteriia > Magasanikbacterales > UBA922 > UBA12086. The sequence goes on from PFPJ01000026.1 coordinate 13,247, forward strand.
ATCCTGATAGCCCAGCAGCCTCAGAATTTGGTTTGTCAAAATATGGAGAGGGCGGAACTGCATCTGCAACACTAGGTCTCGGAAGTACTGCACTTGATCAGGCTGTTGTAGGCCTCATCAACGTAATGCTCGGATTCCTCGGTCTCATCGCTGTTATCATCATCCTGATCGGTGGATTCAAGTGGATGACTGCTGGCGGAAACGAAGACAAAGTTGGAGAAGCACGAAAAACTATTTTTGCAGGTATTATTGGTCTTGCTATCATCCTCTTTGCATGGGGTATTACGACATTCGTTGTCCAGCAACTCGGAAAAGCAAGTGGTATTTCTCAGTTTAGTGGCTACTAATAATCTTCTTTTTGTATGCGAGACCTTGCAGAAGCAGGGTCTCGTATGCAAAGGAGTTGTATATTTTCCAGTGATAGATGGCATCACAAGAAAGTGTATAACCATTATGTTATGAAAAAGACTCTCGTATTTCTCTCCCTTCTCTGCGTAGGATTTTTTGGATTACAGCATGTTGCGCCAGTGTATGCCGGTGGAAGTGCATCTTTGTCCAAGGATCCGCTTGGTGTTGATTATGGACAATATAGTGGTTTGTCAGGACAAGACTTGCGTGTGAGTGTGGCACGCGTGATCAAATTTATCCTTGGTTTTCTTGGATTGATTTTCCTTATTCTTACTCTCTATGCTGGTTTCATGTGGATGACTTCTGCTGGCAATGAAGACCGTGTAGGTACTGCAAAGAAAATACTTTGGGGTGCAATCATTGGGTTGGCGATTGTATTGTTCTCCTATGCCATTACGCAGTTTGTGGTTGTCAATTTGTATCAAGTATCCACCGGTGGCGCATAATACAGCTCAATAACCATTCATCCCTGATTTTTAATTATTCACTATGAAGCGCCTGTCATTTCTTTCATCTTTTTTCTTCGGTGCATCAGTATTACTCATGCCCAGTATTGTGTTTGGTGCAGACGATACATATGGATTGAAAGCTACTGCTGGAGCCGCGGGTCTTACCAAGTACGGACCAGATCTTCCTGCGCTCATTGGAAATGTCATTGGTACCATGCTGTCACTTGTTTCCGTGATATTTTTTGCCCTTATGATCTACGGTGGTATCAAGTGGATGATTTCTCGAGGAAATGAAGACCAAAGCAAAAAAGCTCTTGATACGATCATTGCAGCTATTATTGGTATTATTATCGTATTGGCTTCCTACGCGATCACGACCTTTGTGTTCAGTAGTGTAGGATCTGCTGCTGGTGGTGGGGGAATTACGACTCAAGCTCAAGATACAAAGAAAGCAGATGGTTCAGCTTGTACTTTGGCGACACAGTGTACGTCTGGTGTGTGTACTAGCGGTGTATGTGTGGTAGCTGTCGATGTAAATAGTTGTACAAATGGTGGAACAGTGTGTCCAACTGGACAAACATGTAATACTGTTTCACAAGAATGTTTGTTAGACAGTCAGGTAGATTGTACTCAGCCTGGATTATCTTGCCCATCTGGAAAGACCTGTGATTTGGC
>PFPJ01000046.1 GCA_002792995.1 Candidatus Magasanikbacteria bacterium CG_4_10_14_0_2_um_filter_41_10
AGGGACTCAGAGATTATTTTGGGGTGCATACATATGAGCGTATTGATCAGCCGGGAACGTTTCACACCGATTGGGAAGATACTGTTGAATAAGAGACTCTGCTTCTTCTGATGAGATATGCTCTAAAAAACAAGAGACCCACCGACGCGATAGACCAGTGGGCCTCTTTGCGTTGGTGGGTTGGGCGTGGAAGATGCTACACGACGGTGATGCCGTGGTCATCGTCCACGAAGGGGTTGATGATTTGGATCTCCCCCTTCTTCTTGCCGGTTGATCCGAGCGTGAAGACGGCCATGAAGCCCGGATGGATGGGCCAGTTGGCATCTTCTGCCAGTCCCTGCACGATGCTGAGGATCCGATCGATCACAGGCGGGGGCATGATGATGAACTTGGTCATCCCATCGAGGAGCTGCACGATCTCAGTCCACGCGTCGTTGGGGTGTCCCAGGTTGGGGACTTCTCCTCCCTGAGAGTAGTCCATGTACATGGAGAAGGCATCCCACATGCTGGACGTGGTGGTGATGCAGTCGGGGTGCAGGGCCGAGACGATGGTCTCCGGCTGGATGTTTCCACCTCTCAGCTTGTTCATGATGGTGTTCGGAGCGCCGTAAGGATCGATGATGTCCTGATCGAACGGTGCGAGAACGACGAACGTGGTTGTGATTCTCACTGTTGTCCCTCCATAGTACGCAGCGACGTGCTCCGTTTTCTGATGAAACTTGTAGCATACTGATAAGAGAAATGTCAAGAGTATGTAGTGAAAATAAACAAAGTTTGGTATACTTCTCAATACATTCATTTTCTTTTTGTGGCGCAACAACAGACACACAATACACCGTCATTTGTTCTCACCATTTTTGGTGCGTCTGGTGATTTGGCACGTCTAAAATTATTCCCAGCGCTCTACGAATTGGTCGAACATCAGAGAATGCCAAAAGATTTTTGGATTGTTGGGTATGCGCGTACGAAGATGACAAAAAAAGAATTTCATACCTTTGTCAAAACAAGTATTCATGAAAAATACGGGAAGGATACCAAAAAGAAAACAGTCGAGGCCCTGCTTTCACACATTCAATATTTTCCTGGAAAATATAATGAACTTGTTGATTTTGAAAAGTACCACGCTTTTTTGGAAATGCTCACCAAGAAAAAACAATATATTCATCTTACGTATTTTTCTGTTCCTCCTGTCGCGTTTGAATCGATTATTCGTTCTCTTGCCTTATCTCGTGCATCAAAACGAGAGGATATTCGATTGATTATAGAAAAACCATTTGGGACGAGTTCTCATTCTGCAACAGCATTGTTTCATTTTGTATCTCAATATTTTCATGAAGATCAATTATATTTATTGGATCATTATCTCGGAAAAAATGTTGTGCGAAGTGTCTTGAATTTACGTCATAGCAATCGTGTGCTTTCCCACATGATGCAGGGAGCAGAAATTGCCAATATTCAAATTACCAAATTTGAAACCATTGGTGTCAAAGAGCGTGGTGGGTATTTTGATGCGGTAGGTATTTTGAAAGATATGGTGCAGTCTCATTTGTTGCAACTTTTAGCACTCGTGACAATGGATATCCCCGTATCAAAAACAGCAACGAGTTTGCAACGAGAACGATTGTCTGTTCTCTCGGCGATCAAATGTCCGTCGGATGAAAAGAATGTTGTATTGGGTCAATACAAAGGATATACAAAAGAACATGGTGTTGCACCCCACTCAAAAAGTGAAACATTTACCGCGCTTCGTCTTTTTTTAAATAGAGAAGATTGGTTTAATGTCCCCATTTATATTAGAACAGGGAAGGCACTTCATGAATCGCATTCCTATATTGTTATTGAACTAGAAAAATTTGATTTTCAAGATGCCGATGAAGCCCCCAATAGACTGATTTTTGATCTTGCCCCAAACGAATGTGTCACCGTGACATTACTGAATAAACAAGATGATATCAATGAATATCAACAATTGATGACGTCAGATTCTATTGCGTGTGATATGGATGGATGCCTGTCAGAACACGCAACGTTGCTTCTTGATGTTCTTCACAAACGGCAGATGCATTTTGTCAGTTTTGCAGAAGTGCTTGCTGCATGGGATGTTATCGATGATATCGCACATACGGTTGCACAACAGAAGATCCGTCTTGAATCATATGACCAAGGAAAAATGGGACCAAAGTCACAGCATGGACTTGTCGATATTGATGGCTATACATGGTATGACGTCCATACACAGTCATAAGTGACATAAAACCATATGATATTTCAAACCTTTGATACAGTACAGGACTTCGTCGGAGAGAGTGTCAGGCTCATGCTCGATATCTGCAACGGAGAGGAATATCGATATCTTGCGCTTGCTGGTGGCAAAACTCCTGTCCCTGTGTATCGTCAGTTTGGAAAAGAAATTCAGGACCCCTCCATAATATTTTTGTACCAAGTCGATGAACGGTATGTGCCACTGTATCATGTAGATGCAAATGCCTGTATGATATACAAACAGTTGGTCAAGGAACATGAGGGAGCATGGGCAGATGTTTATTTTTTTGATACAAACCAACCCATACGAGGATCACTGCTCGAATATCGACATGCACTCGCGCGAGTTCCTGACATGCGTTTTGATCTTATGATATTGGGTGTTGGTACTGATGGACATATTGCGTCGCTTTTCCCATATTCCTCACAACTTCACGATATGGATCATACTGTCATGCATACGACTACCGCACATCATTTTGTACACAATCGTTTGACGCTTGGACCGCAGGTTATTTTGCAGGCGAAGAAGATTCTGGTACTCTTACAAGGTGAAGAAAAACAGCCTGTGTATGTAGAACTGCAAGCACCAACGAAACGAAGTGATGCGTTCCCTGCACATCTCGTACAGTCACATCCGGATGTGACTGTACATTATGTAATATAGTCATCCTATGAATTTTGTCTACGGTATGTTCGGTGTTGCGCTTGGTGCGTTGATTGTTATGAAATCAGAATGGATTGTTCAAAATTTCGGTTCCTATGGGTGGGCAGATGAACACCTAGGGGCAAGTGGTGGTTCACGATTGTTTTACAAACTTGTCGGTCTTGCCATTATTCTTTTTTCATTATTATCCATGGCGGGATTGATGGATAATATTTTGCTCGGTATTTTTGGAAAATTGTTTGTCGGTTTTGCCCAATAATAATGCCCTATCGTTGTATATCCCTATGTATCACTCAGGCAATCAGATGGTAGATCCACATATTTTGTTTGAAAAAGCACACATCCAGCCAGGGATGCATGTGGCAGATTTTGGTTGCGGGCAAACGGGACATATTGTGTTTCCTTGTGCAATGGCGGTGGGTGGTCGTGGTATTATGTATGCGGTAGATATTCTCAAAGATGTTTTGGCCCAAATCGAAGAACGTGCAAAAAGTAACCGTTTGTTGAATATCCATAGTGTCTGGTCGGATATAGAAAAACTTGGACATACTGCAATTCCACAAAAAAGTTTGGATGTAGGTTTTTTGGTCAATACACTCGTCCATGCTACAGATAGGATGGCTGTGCTCAACGAAGTAAATCGTTTGCTCAAAGACAAAGCTCGATTGGTCGTTGTTGATTGGATGAAAAAAGGATTGGTATTTGGCCCAAAGGATGAGCAATTTATCAATTTTCAAGATATCGAAGGATGGGGCAAGCGACATGGCTTTGTAGTGCAGGAGGTGTTTGATGTGGGAAGATTTCATCGTGGAATGGTGTTGTATAAACATGAATAAAATTTACCTATCTAAGGAGGGGAATATGTCAAAAACAAAAAAACAAGATATTGGTGATTGGGGAGAACACGTCGCAACGCAATTTTTGGAAGAACATGGATACGAAATTATCGATCGAAATTTTGAAGTACGAGAGGGTGAAATAGATATCATTGCGTGGCATGAAAAGCCGTATTTTGGAAAGACCCTTTGTTTTGTAGAAGTAAAAACACGTAGTGGTGAAGAAGGCAGTGCTGAGAGAGCAACTGGCGTAGAAAAGATTGGACGGATGAAGCAAGCTGCAATCGCATATTGTCTTCGGCATACGATTAATCGAGAAGATACTGCGATTCAGTTTGAACAGGTGAGTATCTACGGCTCTCCCAAAGGATTGAAGGATATTCGACAGTATGAGATACCGTTGTAGTATGTATGCTGTCCACTTGACAAAACTCCATATATGTGCTATTATGTGTACATGATAGTAGCTTATAAAAGCTGCTTTTTTTATACCTCAGCGATGTAATGCCAATTCCTCGAATGAGAGCTAAAATAAGGCTTAACCTAGCAAAAATCTTTACTTTTATTCACGTTATATAACGTTATTGTCTATGTCATCTGAAATTGTTAAAGCAATCCAATTCCTCTCTGACGAAAAAGGCCTCGAATATGAGGAAGTCCTTGATGCGCTCGAAATAGCGCTTGCTGCAGCATACCGAAAAGATTTTGGGACCAAAATTGGTAACTATCAAGTAAAGTTTGACGCCGAGACAGGAGACATGGATATTTGGGACGAAAAGATCGTTGTTGAAGATATTGATGAAGACGTTCTTGAAAAAGCACAAGAAGAAATGACGGAGCTTCGAGAAAAAGCTCGTGAAGAACATCGAGAATTGAGTGAAGAAGAAGTCGCTCATTTGTCACAGTTCAATCCTAAAACAGATATCATGCTCAAGGAAGCGCTCGAACATGAAAAGAAAGCAAAGATAGGAGATGTTCTCAAGATAGAGCAAACTGTCCCTGGTGACTTTGGTCGCATGGCAGCGATGACGGCAAAGCAAGTCATCATCCAAAAAATTCGTGAAGCAGAACGAGATAATGTATTTGAAGATTTTAAAGAACAAGTTGGACAGATCGTCCAAGGAACCGTACATAAACGTGATCGAGGCGGTAATATTCTTGTTGATCTTGGAAAGATTACTGGGTTTCTTCGTCCAGAAGAACAAGTTCGAAGAGAACAATATCGCCCAGGTATTCGATTGCCCTTTTATATTATCTCCATAGATATGTCGCCACGAGGGCCTCAGATTGAACTTTCTCGTAAGAGTACGAAGATGGTACAATCTGTTTTTGAGCAAGAGATTCCTGAAATTGATGAAGGATCTGTTGAAATCAAAGGCATCGCGCGTGATCCTGGTAGTCGGAGCAAGGTAGCTGTCTTTACCACTGATGATTCTATTGATCCTATCGGTGCGTGTATTGGGCAGCGTGGAAGTCGTATTACGACGATCATCGATGAATTGGGTGGTGAAAAGATTGATGTTATCATGTGGAGCGATGATCCTGTTGATTTTATCAAGCAAGCATTGTCACCTGCAAAAGTAGGACACGTAGAGCTCAACGAGCAAACCAAAGAAGCAGTTGTATCTGTTGGTGAAGATCAATTTTCACTTGCTATTGGGCGTGGCGGACAGAACGTTCGTCTTGCTGCTGAATTGACTGGTTGGAAAATTACCGTGGCAGAAGAAGGAAATGCTGATACGGTAGTGAGTAGTGAAGATGATGAAGAAATTATTAAAGAAAAATTGGAATCTGAAAAAGAAGAAAAAGAAGATGAACCAAGCTTCGAAGATGAGAAGGCCGTGGAAGAAAAAGAAGAAGCAGCAGAGGAGTCTGATACAACGGAAGATGTGGAAGAAGAACCAACTAAAGAACAGGAAGAAGTGTAAAAACGTATTGATAGTAAAAAGGCTCTTGTATGCGAGAGCCTTTTTTAATAATCAGATTCTTCGAGTGGTATATGTGCATCAATGATAGCTGTAATAACTTTTGCGAGGAGTACTGCCGCAACGACGGTTATAAGAATAATGCCCCACATCGCCAAGGAAAGAGGAACGACTTGGAAGAAGAGCGAGAGCGGTGTATATATAATAATAATTTGTAATATAACTGGGATCGTAATTGCCCAATTGACATATGGATTTGAAAAAATCGGCATATGTTCATCAAATCGAATTGAGGCAATTCGTACGAAGTGTGAGGATACAAGCCATGTAAATGAAACTGTCTGCGCGAGTTCTAGATTATTTGTTGTACGATATATCACAAAGAAGAGACCAAACATAATAATTACTTTTTTCAATCCAATAAAGATGGTCAGTAATGTAATTTTTTTGTTAATCAGTTTTTCATGTTTACCTGTTGGTTTCTTTTTCATAATATCTTTGTGGGAGGGATCTGACCCGAGTGCCATGGCCGGTGCGATATCCGTGACAAAATTTACCCAGAGTAATTGGATCGCAAGAAATGGAGTGACACCAAACATCGAGCCCAAAAAAACAACAAAGACTTCAGCAATATTTGCTGTTAATAAATAATTGATAATTTTTCGTACATTGGAAAAGATTGTTCGTCCTTCTTTTATCCCAGCAAGAATAGAAAAAAGATTATCATCGAGGAGAATAAGATCTGCTGCTTCTTTTGCAATATCTGTACCTTTTTTCCCCATAGCAATACCGACTTCTGCTTTTTTGAGAGCGGGGACATCATTGACACCATCTCCTGTAATAGCGACGCGTCTTCCTGTTTCTTGCAATGCCTCTACAATTTTTAGTTTGAACTCTGGTGACATTCGTGCAAACACATTGCAGGTATTTACCTTTTCTTGTAATGCTGTGGGCGAAAGATTTTTGAGTTCCTCCCATGTTACCGCTTCAATGTGTTGAAATCCACATTCTTTTGCAATGGCAGTCGCGGTATAGACATTGTCACCAGTAATCATTTTTACCTCTATCCCTGCGTTATACATTGCCTTGATTGTTTTTTGGACACCTTCTTTTGGTGCATCATAGATTCCCACAAATCCAATAAATGTATGGTGATCTTGTTCCTTTGCTTTCTTTGCATTATGGCTCGTTGGTGCGTAGGAGAATGCAATACTACGGAGTGCATTATCAGAACATTGTTTGAGTGCTGCCAAAATGGTTGTTCTGTCTTTTTTTGATATTTTTTTTATTTTCCCGTGTTCAATTATCGTATCACATTCTTCCAGAATAATTTCCGGTGCTCCTTTTCTGAAGTTTATATATTTTCCGTCTATGGTATTGAGCGAACTTGCATATTTTCTTTCCGATGAAAACGGTGCGAACGAAATGGTATCGTGTGCAGCTTTTACTTTTCGTATATCTACACCGAGTGTTTGAAAAAATTGTATAAGAGCAATGTCTTCTGCCTCGCCATGAAGACCTTTGACAGTGTCTTTTGCTTCGTTGACGAGGAGTGCACAATTGGTAAACATGGTATATGAAAGTGGAGAAAGTTCGTCGACAGACGTGTGCTCTTGCATTTCAAAAAACAGTTTTTTGACAGTCATCATATTTTCTGTGAGTGTTCCTGTTTTATCAGTGCACAAAACATCAACACTCCCGAGTGTTTCGAGAAGAGATTTCGTTTTTACGAGGACATGTTTTTTTGCGAGACGAAGGGAGCCTATTGCAAGAGAGAATGTCACAATGGCTGGCAATCCTTCTGGAATAGAACCAATTACCAGCGCAGAGCCGATCATAAAGATGGAAATCCAGTCATTTCCCTTTACAAAGAAAATGCCCAATACTATCAAAATAAGAGCAATGGCAACATAGGTAATTTTTTTGCTTGCACTGTCCACTTCATCAACAAAGGGAGATGGTGCATCGGTTCCTTCAAAGGATTGCGCAATCGTGCCAATCTCTGTTTGTTTTCCTGTCCCAATGACAACGCATGTTGCTGATCCATTTACTACATACGTATTCATGTAGACCATGTTTTTTCGTTCTGCCAGTGGCAACGTTTTTTTGAGTGTACGTATATCTTTAAAGACGTGTGTACTTTCTCCTGTCAACATCGATTCATTAATTTTCAATTCATTGCTTGCTACGAGTCTGCAATCCGCAGGAATTTTGTCTCCTTCTTCAAGAAAAATAATATCGCCAGGAACCAATTCCTCTGCATTCACTGTGTATCTCACGCCGTGTCGCATTACGATAGCTTCATTTTTGAGCACTGATTTCAAGAGTTGTGCTGTTTTTTCTGATTTGTAATCTTGATATGCTCCAATGAAGACGTTTAGTACCACGATAATGGTGATAATAGTGCCATCAATAATTTGTTCATTAAGATGAAAATAGAATCCAGAGAAAAATGCAAATGCAGCGATAAAAATCAACAGCCATGCGAGGTAGTTATTAAATTGGTGAAGGACAAGTTTCAAAAAAGAGACATCTTTTTCAATATGAATGACATTTTTACCTATGGAAAGTTGTCGTTTTGTTACCTCTGTTTCTGGCAGTCCATTCTCATTTGTACTGAGATATGTATACAGTTGTGGTATTGTTTTTTGATATGAATCCATATGAACATTGTACCATTTTTGTGTGTATTTGCGTACATGATGCCCCTGGTATTGCCACATGTCGGTGCTTCCGCTATACTCTGACCACGTATGTAATATAATATCTATATGACAGGATTTTTTACGACTATTTTGTATCAACCAATTTTCAACCTTTTCGTAGGGTTATATGACCTTATTCCAGATATTGGCATTATTATTTTTATTATAACGATTCTCATAAAATTGGCTTTGCATCCACTCACGACAAAGTCCATAAAGGCACAAAAAGAATTGCAAGAATTGCAACCAAAATTGGAAGCCTTGAAAAAAGAACACAAAGGAGATCAGCAACGTATTGCAAAGGAAACCATGCAATTGTATACCGAACATAAGGTAAATCCACTCGGCTCTTGTCTTCCTATGTTGATTCAATTGCCAGTCTTTTTTGCATTATACTATGTATTGAGAGGATTGTTTGGAGAAATTAGATTTGAGCTTTTGTACTCATTTGTGCCACGACCTGATACGATCAGTTCTATTTCGCTTGGTATCTTTGATCTCTCACAACGAAGTATCGTCCTCGCTGTGCTTGCTGCCGGAACGCAATATTTCCAAGCACGTATGATGCAATCGCGCCGTCCGCCAAAGGAAGCCGGAGAGGGTGGTAAAGACGAAAGTATGGCAAGTATGATGAATACACAGATGTTGTACTTTTTGCCGGTTATGACATTGCTTATCGGTATGTCATTTCCTGGCGGTCTTACATTGTATTGGTTTCTTTCGACGCTCTTTATGCTGTTACAACAGATGTGGATTTTTCGAAAGCATGATACCCCATCAAGTGGCACTGGCGTGATCGAAGGAGAAGTAATTGGATAGACTGTTTCATACGGAGACTGTGTTTTTTGTAGATATGCGTATTTCGTATAAACAATTGAAAAAATTGTCAGTAGAAACCACATTAGGCATTGTCCTTGGAAGTGTTGATGACATTGTGTTGGATATTGATGCCCAGCATATTGTCCAATATGAAGTTCGACATTCTCTTCTTTCTTCCAAACTATACACGATTTCTAGAGAACAAGTGGTATCAATTACCAAAGAAAAAATGGTTGTCGAGGATGCTGTTGTCCCCAATGCAGAACAAGAACGTGGGTTGAATCAGCTATGGAAAGACTCGAGATTGACCAGTCAAAAATCGTTGCAGGAAAAATATGGAGAATAAATAAATATTTTTGATTTTTGCAAACATACACAACTTTTGTGAATACCGAAAAAAAATCAAAAAAAAGGATAAAACTGAACAATACACCAGCTCAGGACGGGGTATTTTCCGATCCTCCACATACACACGTTTCGGATGCTGTGCATGCTACTGAACATGCCATAGGAAGTACTATCCGTGCTGTTGGAAAGGGAGTAAAGGTCGCAGAACATGATGCTGTTATTGTTGAAAAAAAGGCAAAAAAGTTTTGGTACATGTTGGGGCCTGGATTGACGACCGGTGCATCTGATGATGACCCGTCTGGTATTGCAACCTATTCTCAAACTGGGGCACAATATAGTTTTTCATTGATTTGGCTTGCTCTGTTCACGTTTCCTCTTATGGCAACGGTTCAGGAAATGTGTGCAAGAATTGGGATGGTGACGGGGCAAGGGCTTGCTGCAAATATACGGCAACATTACTCAAAAAAAGCTATTTACATTGCAACATTTTTGTTGCTAGTCGCAAACATCTTTAATATTGGAGCTGATTTTGGGGCAATGGCAAAAGCACTTCAGTTGTTGTTTCCACTTGCACCATTTGGGTTGACGGTCATATTTTTTGGTCTTGGTGGGCTACTCATGCAAGTCTTCATGAGTTATGCGAGATATGCAAAATATCTCAAATATCTTGCATTGGTATTATTGTCTTATGTTATTACTGCGTTTTATGTACAGATAGATTGGTCACAACTTTTGTCTCACACAGTGATTCCTCATTTTGATTTTACCAAAAATCAGATTTTGTTAGTGTGTGGTATTTTAGGGACGACGATTTCTCCGTATCTTTTTTTCTGGCAGACATCGCAAGAAATAGAAGAAAAGAAATTGATCAGGGGAATGGCATTTGAAAAAAAACATCGAAACGATATGAAAGAGATGTCTGCGCAGGATTTTTCAGCATCACGTGAAGCATACGAAACCGTATTGCCTGCATCCACACCAAAACAAATACAACGCATGAGAGTGGATGTATGGTCTGGTATGTTTATTTCAAATGTCGCCATGTTTTTTATTATTGCCGTTTGTTCCGCTACATTATTTTCTAATGGCATTACAACTATTGAAACAGCTGCTGATGCGGCTGGGGCCCTCCGTCCGTTTGCTGGGGAGTTTGCATATTTGTTGTTTACGGTTGGTATTATAGGTGTGGGGCTTCTTGCTGTCCCGGTCCTCGCTGGTTCTGCTGCCTACGCAGTATCGGAAAGTTTTGGATGGAAATTTGGATTGAATAGAAAATTGAAAGAAGCAAGAGCGTTTTATGGAGTGATTGGGTTGTCTGTCATTGTTGGTATCGGATTCAATTTTATTGGGCTTCATCCGATGAAAGCATTGATTTATTCAGCAGTATTGAATGGTCTTGTAGCACCGGTGATATTATATTTTATTGTCCGATTGAGTTCTCGAAAAGATGTGATGGGAAAACACAAAAATAAAAAAGGAACGACGGTTGTTGGATGGATAACAGTTAGCTTTATGAGTGTGACGGCACTGGCAACTATCTATACACTATTTTCATAAGGGTATTTGTTGGTTTGTGTATATTAAAAACAATCCTGTAGTGAGGATTGTTTTTTACTTTGTTTTGGAAGGCAGCGCGCGAGCTGGGTGCTCGCGCGCTGCCGGGCAGTCAGGACTTCTCGCTGGGATGCTCGCCGGGGAGCCAGACGAGGAAGACCGTGAACGGCTGACCGATCCCGTCGAACTCGACCTCCCCGAGGATCTCCTTCTGCGTGAGGTCGATCCTCTTGTCGTGCTCGTCGGTGACCTCGTAGTACGCCACTCCACCGAAGCGTCGGCGACGGATCTGGACGTGGGAGATCTCTTTGCCGTAGAGCCCCACTCTCTCGTCGTACGTCATCTTGCATTTCTCGAACGTGGGCGTCTTGCCAGTGAGTCGTGCCCACCAGCCAAGGTTCCCCAAGTCTCCCTCCTTGACAGGGCGAAGCGCAGAGTGCGAGTCTCCATACTTCTTCCAGAACCAACTCATGACGGTCGCCATAGCCATCCTCCTGTGCGGGCGGTTGTTCTTATTACATAGAAAAACAGAGAAACAGAGTTCTGTCAATGTTTCTTTCGTTTTTTGGATATGGATGATAGACTGGACCTATATGGACCCAATTCAAAAAGCCATTCTCGAAACGCTTGCATATTTTGATGTTTTTCAGATGCCGCTCACATCAGAAGAGGTACATGCTTTATTGTGGAAAGAAAAGGCGACTCTGAGTGAGGTACAGCAGGGGATAGCGGCATTACTTGAAATGAAAAAAATTGAAGAACGAGAAGGTTTTTATGTTCTCAGCGGGAGATCTTACATTGTAGACCGCCGTCAGATGGCAATTCCACTGATTGATACAAAATTGAAGATTGCTACGAAAGCGGCGAGGCGAATACGATGGATTCCTTTTTTTGATGCACTTTTTGTGTGCAATACTGTTGCGTCAGCGTCTGCAACAGACGATAGTGATATCGATGTATTTATTGTGCTACGAAAAGGGAGATTATGGATTTCACGACTTCTTATTACATTGACGTTGTCGCTATTTCGTATGCGTCGACACAAAGCACATGTGGCAAACAAAATTTGTCTCAGTTTTTATGTAACAGATGCACATTTGAATCTATCTGATGTGACGATCGATGAACCAGATATATATATGATGTATTGGATAGCGCAATTGATTCCTATCTATGATCCAAAACAAATTCGGGAGAAGATGTTGAAAGAAAATAAATGGGTCAACCCATATCTTCCGCAAGGATTGCGATCGTATCGTATGCATCCTGAGTTTCGAGTAGAGGATGGTGTCATATCAAAACGTGTACGAAAAATATTTGAGACAATGTGGAGGAGTGGGTATGGTGATCTGATAGAAAAACAAGCGAAACAGATACAAGAAAAAAAAATGGCAATGAATTTTTCGAGCGTGAAAGATGAAAAAGATTCACGGGTTGTGATAGATGATACCATGCTCAAGTTTCACGAAAATGATCGACGAGCGTATTATAGAGATGAGTGGAGGAAAAGGGTTCAACATATATCGACACAGCGATAGCACATGGATTTCAAGGATTACCATGATCTATACAGATTTGTATATTCAAAAATCTTGGTTTATCTTGGTAATCCGGGTCATCTGTGTTCCATATGAATAATATGAATGTAGAAAAAATTCTTCGACACACAACATATTTTTTTCTCTTCCTCCTTCCGTGGCAGACTGTTTTGATATTGCAGGAGCGATTTTTGGAAGGTGCAAAGTGGGAATATGGAACGATTGGATTTTTTGCCACGGAGATACTTGGATGGGTGTTGGTACTGTTGTTTATGATGTGGTACATAAAAAAATTTCAAAATTCAAAATTCAAAATTCAAAATTTTCGTTGGAGCAAAGATCGTCTTTTTGTCTTGAGTATATTTTTATTTACTAGTTACGGAGTACTGATGGCTTTCTTTGCAGGGGATAGTGATGTGGCTTTTCAACATGCGCAGTGGGTGATGCTGGGAAGCTTGTTGTTTTTATTGTTTTTCATCGGTCCTATCAAAGCAAAATCTGCTCTCTGGGCATTGGTTCTGGGAAGTATTCCTGTGAGTCTGCTTGGTATATGGCAATTTTTGATGCAGTCTACCGTTGCTTCTACGTTGTTGGGACTGAGTCAACATATTGTGTACGAGAGCGGTACGTCTATTATCCAAAGTTCTGAGATCGGTCGGTGGTTTCGGGCGTACGGAAGTTTTTCACATCCAAATGTTTTTGGTGGGTACTTGGTATGTGCGATGGTGAGTACGTTGCTTCTTTCTTTGTCCGTACAAAGGTGGAAGCGTGTTGGATTGCAAAGTATTGTTGTTCTACAAAGTGCGGCGTTGTTTTTTACGTTTAGTCGCAGTGCTTGGATTGCAGTTGGAATTGTTCTATTGTTCTATTGTTCTATTGTTGTTCGACATGCGACGTTTGGTCGAGGGTTGAAATTGGGTTGGAGAACTCGCGAGGTGCCCCCTCTTGCTCTCCCCCTTGCTAAGGGGGAGAAACGTGCTTCGTTGATCACATTCTGTGTCTCGGTTGTTTCTGTCTTCGTTATATTTTCTTTCGTATACTCACCATTGTTGCAGACAAGATTTGCTGTGTCTTCATCGAATGAAGTTGCATCTATTACCGAACGAGTTTCGGGATATAGCGAAGCGTTTCACATTTTTCAAAACAATTGGTTGATCGGCGTTGGGGGAGGAAATTATACGTATGCCTTGATGCAGGCTATGCCTGGACATGACGTATGGTGGTATCAGCCGGTACATAATGTGGGAGTATTGTTTATCGTTGAATATGGAGTGTTTGGCATGGTATTGTTAGTTTTGGTTATTTTGAATTTTATTAGAAATTTGAAATTAGATATTAGAAATTTGTGGGGATACATAGCTATTCTTATTTCATTGCTCTTACTAGATCACTACCTTTGGTCATCCTTCGTTGGTGTTATACTCCTGTTTGTGTTTACCGCACTCTATTTTCGGTATATCAGAGATACCGTTTCTCCACACGTTGTCCCCACATAATCCACGATTTTTTTGATGAAAAAGTTTGAAATGGCTGAAATAAGCCACTTTTTTATAATTGACAGCATCTTCAAATGGGCGTAAGGTACGTTGGCTAGGAAAAACCCACGGTCGGGGTCCAGCATGGCACATTCGCTATCTGAAGTCGTGTTTCTGACAGGCATCACGACTTCTCTGTATAGTCGGCGTACCAAGCTCCCCCGATTGTGGGCTTTTCTTTTTTCTAGAGATATACAGCCCTTGACAAGCTCATACAATTTTGTACAATAGGGATACATTATCACTCTGTGAAGTGGAGTGATAATATTATATATATAATATTTTGTACTATGATGATCAAACCACTCTCAGACCACATCTTGGTCAAACCTGTACAAGCAGAAGAAGTCACCGCGTCTGGCATCGTGCTTCCAGACACTATTGATAAAGAAAAAAAAGCAGAAGGCGAAGTCATCGCTATAGGTCCGGGCAAATTATTGAAGAATGGAAATCGTGCACAGATGGAAGTCTCTGTTGGCGATGTTATCCTGTACAAAAAGTGGGGAGGAGATGATGTTGAAATTTCCGGCG
>PFPJ01000062.1 GCA_002792995.1 Candidatus Magasanikbacteria bacterium CG_4_10_14_0_2_um_filter_41_10
TTTCTGTGTCTGGTACGGTCACAATACGGTCTCCTCGAAAGCCGAGAGCTTCGAAGATGGCGTTATTGAGAATATGACGTTTCATCAAGAGGGTGTTATCTGTTGTGGATGGTTCTAGTCGGTACACCTTTGGGCTATTCTGGTATTTGATTAAGGTATATACAGGATGGTGATCTTTATCTGTGATCTCTTCTCCTGTTGTATATTTGTCTAGAAGGCTTTGATCAACACCTTCGATCCATTCTGACGTATATTTGAGAGCCGTAAACACGGCTTCATCGGTAATCCAATATTTCTTATCGTTGAGAAGCAGGTATACCTTTGGGTCATCCAATGTTTTCACCAATGCTCCGTATTGGGGATTATACCGTGGTCCGAGGGGCATAAAGAATAATGCATCGTCTGGAGTCCTATCTAGCAATGATTTGGAAACCACGTGTACATCATCCCAGCCACTAAAGTAGGTAAAGTAGCTTGTACTTGATCGAAATGGTCGTTTTGTACATGTTTGGGTCACATAGTAGACTGCTCGACTAGAGATACTCCGATAAGCCTTGCCTGGAGTCAGGAGGCATGTTGTGTCGGGAGTCTTGGTGTCTGTTGTATTCTTGACGTCAGTCGTTGTCTCTTCTGAAGTATGGAGAACACTCTTATCGTCAAATGTTTGTCCTGACAGAATGATCACTGCTGAGTACACGTTCATACCACCTGATGCTGATCGAAATTTTACAAACACGGTTTTTTTCCCGTTCCCTGGGGTTAGGGTCCATGTCTTCTTCCCTGTGTATGTTTCAAATGATACATCGTTGAATGTCGCTTCATTTGACACGGCCATCAATGCTGCGTCGGCGACATTCATTGTCAGGGTCACGTTCTGTGACTGCGTGGTGAGACTTCCTCCGTCAATGGTCACGGCTTTCACACTTTTGGACGTGCTATTCGTGCTTGGCACGCTCATGGATGAATAATTCCCGTCACCGAGAGGAATAGTCGTGAGGGTAAAGCTTGCGCTTCCTGCCGTCACATCGTTCATGGTTACAATCGTATCGTTGATCCCATCTGTTCCCGTGTCTATGCGTTGACTTTGGCCAGAAGATAGGGACACCGTCACTGGCGTAGACTGTATCGTCAAGCTTGCGACACCGTCTGTAATTGAGTTGAGCGTTGCTGTATGACTTTCATTTGAATCTTTAAAAGAAAATGGGATGGCAACGCCAGCTGTTGAAGTCGTGATAGTTAATGTCACTGCTTGTGCTGGGGCTGCAGTGGTCACGGTTTGACTTGCTGATGACTCAACATAACTCGTGCTGTCAGAGTTGTACACGGCGCGTATGGCAAAGTAATAGTTTGATGCTGATGCCAACCCTGTGGTGGTGTAACTTGTACTCGTGGTCGTGCCAACCACGGTTCCTTTACTATAGTTATATATCTTGTATACCGTGCTGGTTGGATTCCCATTCGCACTCCAGCTCAGATTGATTGCGCTTGGACCATTGGCAACGGCTGCGACACTGAGTGGTTTTGCTGGGTTGGTGTAGGTACTTGTTGCGGTGCTATAGCTACTGGCGTTGCCGTAGCTATCTGTTGCTTTTACTTGAAATGTATAGTTTGTATTTGGTGTGAGGCCTGTATATTCATAACTCACTGACGAAGTAGTTACATCACTCGTTGCCGTACTACTGACCGTATACGTCGAGGCTCCGGTTGCAGTGCTCCATGCTGGGGTAAGTGTTGTACTTGCGGTGGTGAATCCGGTGATACTCGTGCTACTTGGTGCGGTGTTGTCGAGAGTCACGGTTGTGGTTGCCAACGTTGACGTCGTGGTGCCATCGTATGCGTACGCGTAGAGACAATACGAAGTCCCATTTGCTCCAGAGGCATCTGTTGCAGACGTCCATGTCGATGTTACGGTATTTGCTCCTGGAGTTGTCGTCACTGTGGTGACTTGGTATGTCCCACTTCCCACGGTTGGGGTGCCATAGGTTGAGCTTGCTGATGAAATAGTTGTTGTCGATGATGGCAAACTCGTACAATCTCCACTGTTGAAGTGATACGATATACTGAGTTCATTCGCATCTGTGTCATTTACTGTAGACACAATACTTACTTCTCCAGTCCCGTCTGTCGCTGGGGTCACTGTGAGTGATGTCAGCGTTGGGGCGGTGTTGTATGTTACGGTAAGTACTGATAAAAATATATCATTACCACCGTATCCAGTTTCTCCACTGTCACTATAATCACCATCACCATTTAAATCAGCATCACCATACACTTGCCCTGTTATATATAGTATCATTTGCATCCCTAGCTACCGAATAACCTATATCCTCAGCAGGCCACCCAGAAGCATCGCTACCACCTAAACGTTGAGACCATTTAAAGGTACCAGCAGAACTAAAGGAGGTAACAAATATGTCATTACCCCCATATCCCAAAGCACTCTCAGCGCCACTACTATCTGTACTACCATCGCCATTGAGATCAGCATCGCCCGAAACCTCTCCTGTAACTATAATGTTATCGCTAGAATCAGTTATAATTGATCTACCAGCACCTGATGCAGCACCCAAACGCTGGGACCACTGATAGACACCCTCAGTTGTAAATGAAGAAATAAATGGTTCAGAAGTACCAGCATAAGATGAAGTTGCTTCAGTTCCTCCATCATTACTATCTCCATCACCATTAAGGTCTGCAGCACCTACAACATATCCAGTTACAATCACATTATTACTATTATCAGTAGTGACCGATAATCCAAAATCAGCGCCAGCCCCACCCAAACGCTTGGACCATTTATACGTACCTGTAGAAGTAAAGGAAGAAAGAAATATATCATTATTTTGATATGTCGAAGAAGCTGTTTCTGCTCCACCATCAGTTGAGGTAGCATTACCATTCAAATCGGCATCACCTTTGACATATCCAGTAACAATAACATTACTATTACTGTCTGTAGTAACTGAATTTCCACCACTATAATTAGATCCCCCCAAACGTTTAGTCCATTGAAACACACCTTCTGTTGTAAAGGAAGAAATAACGACATCACCTTGGGCTGTATAAGCGGTTTGTTCTACCGCACCATCATTGCTATCTCCATCACCGTTAAGATCCGCCACACCAGCATGACCTGTTACAATAATATTATCATTTTGATCAACAATGACTGAAGTTGCACCATCACCAGCCGTACCTCCTAAACGTTTAGTCCATTTGAATGTACCTGTAGACGTAAAGGAAGATATAAATATATCAGTACTACTTCCATAGGTAGAAGACGCAGTCTCTGCTCCACCATCGGTACTATCTCCATCACCGTTAAGATCCGCGTTACCATACACCTGTCCGGCAACAATTACATTCCCCTGACTATCTGTCACAACTGAATACCCAGCATCTGAGGTAGCAGCCATAAAAGTACTAAATGTACCACCCAACCGTTTAGACCACTGGAATACACTACTAGAAGTAAACGACGAAATAAATATATCACCATGAGTATAGGTAGATGATGCAGTTTCAGCTCCTCCATCAGTAGATGTGGCATTACCATTGAGATCCGCATTACCAAAAACAATACCTGTCATGATGACATTACCATTAATATCTGTAGTAACTGACAGACCGATATCAGTAGGACCTGATATCATATTGGCTGCAGTTGTACCACCCAGACGTATGGACGTTTGATGGTTTATGTTTGCAGCATAAACTGTATTCTGACTACTGGGTAAAAAATTAAAAATAAGAAGTACCACCAAAACATAACTAAAAACCTTTTTTCTAAACATACAAATTTAAATTATTGATAAATAAACTACAGTATATCAGTATTATGCTTTTCAATCAATTATTTTGCTAAAATAAGTTTAAAAAACTACTCGATAAATTTGATATTGCTTAACGACACTTACAAAAAAGAATCATTTGTTTGAAATGATTCTTTTTTGCACTGTTTCACTTTTACTTCAATACCACTCAAGATGAAAATACCACAGGAAATAAAATCATCAGATCATTCTCCGACAAACCAGAGGGATTATCCTTATGTAGTCTTAATGTACCTGTGGACGTCGTCGATGGAGATATATAGTGCAATACAATATGCATAAGCACAAAGTCCTCGGTCATCCAATCTTCGGTTGCCGTGGCTAACCCTGATGCAACAACTGTTCCATTTTCGTCAATAAGATCAACAGGGAAACTTGCTTCAAAAAACATCGTACCACGTGCAGTGCCAGCCAACGTAATGTCTGCTTGAAGAGACGAAAGTTCCAACTCTCCATTGGCATTCAATCCATCCATCGTTACCATGTCTTGTGCTGGTTGCGATGCTTCATTTGTATGATATGAAATCTTATAAACAACACCTGCTTTATCATCACTGACATACATCACTCCTTCTGGACGCACGAGCACATCAACGGGACGCCCGAGTGCGCGACCTTCTTCTGTCAGCCATCCAGAAATAAATTGTTCTGGTGCCCCCAGAACCAGTGCACCGTCAGTATCGATCGACACAGGAATACGCACGAGCTGATAGCCAACAGGATCAGGACTATTCCACGATCCATGTTCTGCAACAATAAAGTCATACCAATACTCTTCTGGCCACACCGTTGACTCTGGAATGATGCCAATCCCCAGTGGTGCGACGTGCGCAGGAAGTTCAATAACAGGTGGAGTATCTCTACCACAAGGATCAATAATATACTCTTTTTGATCAAAATCTATATCGTGAATATTATTACC
>PFPJ01000019.1 GCA_002792995.1 Candidatus Magasanikbacteria bacterium CG_4_10_14_0_2_um_filter_41_10
CCAGCCGAAAAAGCAGCTGACCAATATTATCAATTTGCATCACTCGTACGAAATCTTTCAGAAGAAACTGATTACAATGTGGATGAAAAGATGCGTAGTGCAACATTGACAGAAGAAGGTATTTCGAAATTTGAAACGTGGCTTGGTGTAGAAAATATTTACGTGGAAGCGGGTGTTCGTACGGTGCACCATATAGAACAAGCCTTGAAAGCAGAAGTGCTCTTTACGCGTGACAAAGATTATATTATTGATAATGGTGAAATTATTATCATCGATGAGTTTACTGGCCGCAAAATGCCAGGCAGACGATACTCAGAAGGCTTGCATCAAGCAATCGAAGCAAAAGAAAATGTTGAGATTCAAAATGAAAGTCAAACACTTGCAACGATTACGTTCCAAAATCTTTTTCGTATGTACGACAAAGTATCGGGTATGACCGGTACTGCAAAAACAGAAGAAGAAGAATTATTCAAAATTTATAAACTTGAAGTAGTCGTCCTCCCAACAAATAAACCTGATGCGAGAATTGATTTGCCAGATCGTATTTACAAAAATAGCCGTGGCAAGTATAAAGCCATTGTTGAAAAAATTATTGAATGTCGAGAAAAGGGACAACCGATTTTGATCGGGACTGCCTCTGTCGTAAAAAATGAAGAACTCAGTATGTATCTGAGTGGGCAGGGGATTCAGCACGAAGCCTTGAATGCAAAAAACCATGAACGTGAAGGTGAAATTATTGCGCAAGCAGGGCGACCTGGTGCAGTTACACTGGCCACCAATATGGCTGGTCGTGGTGTTGATATCAAACTTGGGGGAACACCTGTTGATAAAGATGAAGAACAGCAAGTCATCGACGCAGGCGGGCTCTTTGTCCTCGGTACCGAGCGTCATGAATCACGACGTATCGACAACCAGCTCAGAGGTCGTTCTGCTCGTCAGGGAGACCCTGGAGAAACACAATTTTTTGTCTCAACAGAAGATGACTTGATGCGTATTTTTGCTGGCGACCGAATGAAAAATGTCATGGAACGGTTGAAAGTTCCAGAAGATATGCCTATCGAACAAAAGATGATTACAAAAATGCTGGAGAGTGCACAAAAGAAAGTAGAAGGGCATCATTTTGACACACGAAAACATGTATTGCAGTACGATGATGTGTTGAATAGACATCGTGCGGTAATTTATGGAAGACGGAAAAATATTTTGCGTTTGTCTGAAGATGAAAACGGTGTATATGCCCATGCCTTTGATGTGAGCACAGAAGAACACAGACAAGTATCAGAAAAAAATGCTCCGATAGAAGAACATGACACTGCCTCAGAAGACGCAGAGAAACCTTTCACGTCTCTCAAAGACATGGTGATGGATCTTATTGAATCTGAGATAGAGCATGTCGTCTCGTATCACACCAATCTTGAAAAAGATGAAAAAGAATGGGATCTCAATGAAATCTATGAAACAATGCGAACCATTTTTCCTTTTTCTGAAGAAGAAAAACAACAGATGTTTGATCTTGGTAAAGGAAATGGACATGGAAAACTTGAGGATGTAGAACTTCGGAATGCTATTGTAGAATTTCTTCTCGAAAAAACCAGACAAACGTATACGGCACTTGAGAAAAAAGTTGGTGAGACCGTAGGAAATACTGATGAAACAGGAAAGGTTCTTCGAACAATGGAAAAGGCATTGCTTCTCAGAGCCATTGATACACTTTGGGTAGAACATCTGGAATCAATTACGCATCTCCGACAGGGGATTGGACTCAGAGGATATGGTCAGCGAGATCCGTTGGTTGAATACAAGAGAGAAACGTATTATTTGTTCAATGAACTGTTGACTAATATCCAAAAGGAAGTTGTCTATTCATTTTTCAAAATAAATATTGGTCTTGATCTCGCACCAAGTATCATGTCGACGGATAAAATGACACTCGAAGGAGCAAAAAAAGATATGAGTGAGCAAGGTGAACATATTGAAAAAAAAGAACGAAATGAAGAGGGAGAAAAAGTAGGAAGAAATGATGCGTGTCCATGCGGAAGTGGTAAGAAGTATAAGAAGTGTCATGGAAAATAACATGTGAAAAGAATGCTCTTTGAAACTGTCTTGTACACAACATATAAGAAAAAAATCACCCGTGTCTCCTTGCATGTATATCACAGTTTGTGAGATACACATGATGAAGCGGGTGATTTTTTTGAACTCGCGTGGCGCCTCCCCGGTTGACCGCGGGGAGACGCGTTGCGATGCTGTCAGAAGGGGTCGAGGTGGATGTGGTTGCCGACGTTACGGCAGAAGGCGTGGGTCCACGCGTTCCGGTTCTTCTTCGGGAACAGGATCCTCTCCTTCAGAGGTGCCGGTAGGCACTTGGCGCCAACCACCGTGGCCAGGATCATGGGGAAGGCAATGATGCCGCCCCACTTTTTCCCCAACGCCATTGAGCAGACCAGCACGGCCGCGACGATCGTTGGGCGGTAGGGATACTCGCTGTGTTCCATGTGTCTATTCCTCGCTTGAGAAATGGTAGTCGCGCATCGGGATGGCGCGTCTATCTGGATCTCGAACGTGAGAGCCAGAGTGCTACCATGTTCATGGGATATTCATACCCTATATCATGCAAAATATCGTGTCAATAAAAATAATTATTTCATCCACCAAAATGCCTTGACGTTCTCATCCGTATACGCTATCATAAGCCGCACCTGCCTTGGTATAGGCACATTCGATTAGTTTTTAGATTATGGCAACAAAACAACACACAAAACAGCAATTGCGTGCAAAGATTCGATGGGGGATTTTCGGTATTTTTGCGCTTCTTTTCATAGCACTCGCGTACGATGGTCCAACATATGCAAATCGTGTTATTGATGGTCTCAACAATACGGTATCTCTAGGATTGCCTCATATGCCTGATGCACCGTTTGCACTCGGCCTTGACCTTCAGGGTGGCGCACATTTGATCTATGAAGCAGATATCTCTGGTATTGACCCTGCAGACAGATCTGATGCGGTAGAGGGAGTACGAGATGTGATAGAACGTCGTGTCAATGGTATCGGTGTGGGAGAGCCAAATGTTCAAACCTCAAAAGAAGGGGAGACATATCGTGTTCTTGTTGAGCTCCCTGGTGTTACTGATGTGAACGCTGCAATTGCAATGATTGGTGAAACGCCAATTCTTGAATTTCGAGAAGCAAATATCACTCAGCTAAGAGACTTGACTTCTGATGAACAAAAACAAATTGATACGTACAATGAAGATGCTAAAAAACGAGCACAAGATGTTTTGACACGTATCACTGCTGGTGAATCGTTTGAAGATGTTGCCAAAAATGTTTCTGAAGATGAACAAAGCAAGAATAATGGTGGGTATGTAGGATTTGTGAGTCAAAAAAATATCAATCCAGAAATATATGTATGGGCAGAAAAAGCGAAAGAAGGGAGCCTTTCAAAAACACTTGTTGAGACAGATAATGGATATGACATCTTGAAACGTGGTGGATCAAAAGATGGAGATATGCAAACAACGGCAAGTCATATTTTGATTTGTTATCTTGGTGCACAAGGATGTGATGCTACCATGACGAAACAAGAAGCACTGGCAAAAGCAGAAGAATTGTATGCAACTGCAAATGCTGATAATTTTGCAGATCTCGCAAAAGAAAATTCAACAGATGCAGGTTCAAAAGATACGGGTGGCAGTCTTGGAACCTTTGGACCTGGAAGCATGGTTCCTGCCTTCGAAGAAGCACTGAAAGCTGCTCATCCTGGCGAGATCGTTGGACCCGTAGAAACAGAATTTGGATATCACATTATTTACAAAGAAGCAGAAACACCTTCTACTGAGTACGAAATTTCTCTTATTCACATCAAAAAGTTAACTGCTACAGATGTCCTTCCACCACAGGATCCATGGATGCCTACACAGCTTTCTGGAAAAAATCTTGATAGAGCAGAGGTGGTTACGGACTCTAAAACAGGACAGATTCAGGTTTCTCTTCTCTTTGATAGTGAGGGGACTGCGTTGTTTAAAGACATTACCCAACGAAATGTAGGGAAACAAGTAGCGATCTTTCTCGATGGAAGCCCTATTAGCGCACCAGTTGTGCAGACTGTTATTACTGATGGACGAGCGGTCATTAGTGGTGGTTTTGACTTGACTGAGGCTCGAACTTTGGCACAGCGACTCAATGCTGGTGCATTGCCTGTACCAGTTGATCTTGTGAGTCAGCAGACTGTGGGTGCATCACTTGGTGCGTCATCTTTTTCTTCAAGTATCAAAGCGGGTATTGCCGGTATTTTGATCGTCATGCTGTTTATGATTTTCTTTTATCGCTTGCCTGGTGTTATCTCTGTTATTGCACTTACGGCATATGTGGCATTGACACTTGCAATCATGAAGCTCATTGGTGTGACACTGACCCTTGCAGGTATTGCTGGATTTATCTTGTCTATTGGTATGGCGGTAGATGCCAACGTTCTTATTTTTGAACGTATGAAGGAAGAGTTGAAAGAAGGAAAAAGTTTGAAAGGAGCTGTCGAAGAAGGATTTCTGCGTGCATGGACATCTATCCGTGATGGCAATATATCTACGTTGATTACCTGTGGGTTCCTCATGTTCTTCGGCTCTAGTTTTGTCAAGGGATTTGCTATTACATTGTCGCTTGGTCTGATGGTAAGTTTGTTCAGTGCGATCACTGTCACACGTATTATGCTTCGTTTTATCGTGCCTTGGTTCAAGGAGCGGGGCAATCTCCTTTTTCTTGGAGCCAGCAAGAGTGAAGAAATTTAATTTTCAGTATATGAATATTATCAAGTACAGAAAAATTCCATTTTTCATCTCTGGTGCGCTCTTTCTTGCCAGCGTAGTATTGCTATTTACGATTGGATTGAAGCCTGGAATAGATTTTACAGGAGGGGCACTTCTTGAAGTTTCTTTTGCAGACACACGACCATCGATTGTAGCTGTTACCGAAGCTCTTCATCCACTTGATTTAGGAGAAGTGCAAGTGCAGCCGACTGGGTCAGCAAACATGATTTTGCGTTTCAGATATATTTCAGAAGATGAACATCAACAAATTCTGACAACCTTGCGTGATGCATTTTCATCAGCACCTCCAACTGACGGCGAACCTCTTGTTGAAGCTCCCTCGACGCAAGGAGACTCAGGAGTCACATTTGAGACTGTAGAAGAAAATGCGGTGGTAGCTGATGTGTCATCCGTGACCGCCGTTGCTGCGCCAACTGTTATCGAAGAGCGTCTTGAAACTGTGGGCCCATCAATTAGCGTACACTTGAAGGAACGAGCCGGAGAGATTGGTTTGTTTGTCATTTTTGCAATTATTCTCTTTATTGCATATGCCTTCCGCAAAGTTTCAAAACCGATATCTTCGTGGAAGTTTGGTGTTACGGCTATTATCGCTCTCATACACGATGTGACGATTGTTATTGGTTTGTTTGTGCTCCTTGGGTATTATCTCAATGTTGAAGTGAATATTCCATTTATTGTGGCATTGCTTACCATTCTAGGATATTCGGTCAATGATACGATCGTTGTGTTTGACCGTATTCGAGAGAATCTTATTCGCATGGGATATCAACGATTTGAAGAAGTTGTTAACAAAGGTGTCAATGATACGTTACTTCGTTCATTTAACACCTCGTTTACCACGCTTCTTGTCTTGTTTTCCTTATTCTTCTTTGGGGGAGAGACTATCAAGTATTTTGCCCTTGCGCTTATTGCAGGAATAATCGTCGGAACATATTCATCTATCTTTTTGGCAAGTCCTATTCTCGTTGTATGGGAACAATGGAAAAAAAGATAATGTCCTTATCTCGTTAGATAAAAAGGTCCACTCTTGTGGGCTTTTTTATTTCTCCATGGTATACTACTGTTGTATTATCTTCATATCATATTGTATGTCTGACAAAATGCTTCGGCATGTCATCTCTTTTTTGGGGATGTTGGCGTTTGTAGTTACGTACTGGGCAGGGTATATGACTGGTGCACGTGGATGGTGGGCAGTCGGCATCTTGTCTTTTTTGACGTACGCAGTTATATATAAGTTGGTGGAAGCCTAAATATACTTTAGTGCGGTGTCCTTATGGATTTTTTTGGGTTATTTACTTTCAATATACAGAGTTTTTTCTCTTTTTTTCAAGCACAGCCTTTGAGTGTGGTATTGCTTGGTGTTGCTGTGATCGGGTGGCTCCCATTGGTATATCTTTTGTTGTTTGCAGGGCTTTCTTTTTACAAAGATTATCGAGAAGATAAGTTTACGGCAAATTGGGAATGGGTTGTTCTCGCTATCGATATTCCCCAACTCAATGTTCAAACGCCGATGGCAGTAGAACAGCTTTTTTCTCATTTGGCAGGATCTTTTGATCCTCCTGGTATTCGTGATGTTTTTTACAAAGGACATAAACAACGGTGGTTTAGTTTTGAAATTATTAGTATTGAAGGATATATCCAATTTCTTATTCGCACAGAACGGTCATTGCAGGATTTAGTAGAGGCGTCTGTCTATGCGCAGTATCCACAAGCAGAAATTACCGAGGTGCAGGATTATGTGACAGAGATTCCAGATCAATATCCGAACAGTACGCACGATATTTGGGCTGCTGATTTTGTTACCGCAGAACATGATTCTTTCCCTATCCGAAGTTATCGAGAATTTGAACACAATATATCAAAAGATACCGTGCTCAAAGATCCTATGGGAACATTTTTGGAAAGTTTTAGTCGAATTGGCATCGGTGAACAAATGTGGTTTCAAATGTTGGTGCAGCCTATAAGCAACTCTTGGAAAGAGGATGCTATTAAGAAAGTAAAAGAACTTATTGGCGAAAAAAGTGGTGGGGGAAAGGGTATTTTTTCAGGCCTTACGGATAATGCAGTGACAAAAGAGATGGGGAATGGGTTGAATGAGCTTGTCTCACAACTTACTGGTGGTGGCGGTATTGGTGGCGGGGAAGAATCAAAAGGAAATGATAGAGAAGAACCAAATAAATTGCGATATATGACGCCTGGACAAGTAAAATTGGTGGAGGCGATAGAACAAAAGATTAATAAAATTGGTTTCAAAACAAAAATGCGTGGTGTGTATCTTGCCAGAAAAGACAGCTTTCATCCTGACCGAGGAGTCCACGCACTCATAGGTGCCATCAGTCAGTTCAATATGCCTAGTGCCAATTCTCTTGTTGCCAAAGTGACGACAAGTCAGCCAACGGTACGGCAATCAAATATAAAAAAGACAGAATTGTTCAAAGCATTTAAAAAAAGGAAAATGAATGTCGGGGCAAATCCCTTTGTTTTCAATATTGAAGAATTGGCGACTGTCTGGCATTTTCCTATGTCGCATGTCGCTACACCGCTTCTCCAAAAAGCACAACTCAAGACAGCCGAGCCACCAAGTGGTCTGCCTATCGAACGTCTTGTGGCTATGCCATCGGTTGAACAGCAAGAAAAAGAAGTATCCAAAACGTATATTGATGACTCAGGGCAGATTCATTATGTAAATAATGATGATATGACGTTTGGATGACAACTCACAATTAACTACTAACTATATTAACAAATAACAAAAACGTCCGAAATACTTCGGACGTTTTTTAATTTTGTGATGTACGAGTCTTGACATAAGGCAATTCATGTGGTGTACTGTGTAGCTGTGGCAGTTTCGCCACGCATCAAAGCATCGGAGGGATGCATGTTTGATCGGCTCAAGATGGCCGTGGCACGTCTGCCGCGGTTTCAAGACAAAGAAAAGCCCTTGCTCTTCCTCGCTCCGAGTGAAGAGTATGTGCACGAATGGTTCAAGGAGATGCTCCGGCAAGGAGAGCTTCTGACTGAGTCGCCGGCTTCTCCTCGTACTCTTCGGAGTCGCGTCGAGAACCTGGCCATCACTGGGACGGTCTGTACGCTCATGACGGTGCGAGCGCTCGTGGAGACCGTGGGAGAGCGCGTGCTCACCGCGAGCGTCACGACCCCTGTGCAGGCGAAGTTTCTGTACGAAGGGGTCCGCGGGATCGTTGCATCATCTTTGCAGCGTTCGAAGGACTGACCCCGAGAGCGGATCAAGAAGGCGTGAACTCTCCGTGAGTTCACGCCGTGTCTTTTCTAAAGATATCTATAGATGTATTTAGAAAAGACATTCTGCATGTATATATTTAAAAACGTCCGTATTCAAAGGACGTTTTTTTATGGTCTTATATATGATATACTTTTTGTGCAACATTATTATTATTTTTGTGTAGATGAGGACGCGTATGGTAAAAAAAAACGATCAAAAAGATATTTATTCCAATGACCCTTCTTGGTATGTTACTGATGAAAAATTGCAACGATATTGGTTATGGCATGGACTTTGGAAATCAAAGAGTGGTCTACAGGGTAGGAATATATCACAAGTAGAACATCGTCAGAAGTTGTATTTAAATGGTCAAATAATAAAACAGTATTTCAAGGACTTTTTTCTTTTTCCTATTTGGGTAGTCAAGTTTTTACTCCCAACATATATGAAAGGAAAAAACAATGTATTTAGCAATATAAAAAAAATTCTTACTCAAAAAGAATTTCATCCACTTCGTGTAGCCGCGCTATCTCAATTTGTTTTTTTATGTAGTCTTGTATTTATTGGCTACATTGTTGTATTTCAGTATTCATCACGAAGTCTTGCTACGGATTATAACTGGACACAAAGTGATTGGAGTGCTGGAGTAGATCTCGTAACTACTGCAGATTATACAAATAACTCTACAAACTGGACAAAATATTATGCAGCTTCAAGTACTCTAGAAGCAAGTTCTACAATCGCATTTGCTTTACAAACAACTTCGACTGTAGAAACAGTAGATGGAGATTTTAATAATGGAACTACAGCTACTACGACGGTGAACAGTGGCAGTATTGGTTTGAGTGAGGTATTATCGGCTTCGTCGACTGTTTTTAGTACGACAGGAACGGTAGCGTGGGTCGTCCCAGATGGAAATAGTTCTATTGATCTCGATGTAAGTGGATCTCAGGGAAGTGCCAATACGAGCTATTACACTGATGCTGGTGGGAAAGGAGGGCGTGTACAAGCGACATATCCTGTATCAGCAGGACAGACGGTATACATCTATGTTGGTGAAAGATCACCAACGAATAGTAAGGTCGCCCCATTTAATGGAGGGGGAGCTGGAGGAAGTAATTCAAGCGCTGGAGGAGGAGCTTCGGACATTCGAGTAGGTGGTACGGCCCTAACAGACCGTATCATTGTAGGAGGTGGAGGCGGAGGTGGAAGTTATGACAGCACTCCTGCTGGATATGGGGGATACCCAGCAGGAAGTAATGGAACAGGTGCGGGAGGAACGCAAAGTAGTGGTTATGCTTTGGGTCAAGGTGGAAGTGGAGGAAGTCGTGGCGGAGGTGGAGGTGGTGGATATTATGGAGGATATGGTGGAAGCTATGGCGGAGGTGGAGGTGGAAGTAGTTATGCTGATCCAAATGCAACAAATGTCACATCCACGAACAACTATAGAAGTGGCAGTGGTCTAGTTAGTATTAGTTACTTTGCACCCGCAGCTATCGCGACCTATTATTCTTCTGGGATATTTACCTCAGACGTGATTGCTCTCGAACTACACACTGGTTTCACAACATTGGATTACACTGCAACACTAAATGGTCAAACAATCACACTAGATATCCGAGCCGGTAACAGTGCAACTGTCGACGGTACGTGGACAGATTGGACCACTAGTGTAGCTAGTGGAGGAGATATCTCTAGTCTGGGTACTCACCGTTACGTCCAATACCGCGCTAATCTTTCAACAAACGATACATCTGTCACTCCAACACTAGATGATGTCACAATTAACTATACAAAATACCCAACGAGTGGAACGCTAATCTCCACCACTTTCGATAGTGGCGAAGCCAATATAATATTGAACAATATTTCTTGGACAGAGAACTTACCAGACGGTACAGTCGATGCTCAATTACAATTACGTACTTCACCTGACGGCTCTACTTGGACTGACTGGATGGGACCAAATGGTAGTTCTAGTACTTATTTTACAGATAATACTGGTGGAGAAACTCTACCAGAAAGTATCACTGACGCAACAGATGATGAATGGATACAATACCAAGTAATATTATCTAGTACTGGTTCTTCTACACCAAGTATTTCTTCAATTACTCTCGCTATGAATCCACCTGCGCCACCGGGCGCACCAGTCATCGGAGATTTTACAGGTGTTACTACCAGTACTATGACTCTCAACTGGGAGACAGTCACAGATACCGTCTACTATATAATAAGTTTAACCGTACCTGAATATACATCAGTCACTACTACAGAAATAAGTTACACTTTTGATTCAAATTTAGAACCTAATACACGCTACTACTACGAAGTTGTAGCAAGAGATCAATATGATCAAGATTCAGCAACTTCAACACAGAGAAGTACATATACAAATCCAAATAGTCCTCTTGCTGTTACGGCAATTGCAAATGGACAAACTGCGGCTAACCTAACTTGGAGTGCAAACTCCAATCCAAGTGATACGGTCTACCAAATCTATGATAACAATGCTGTGCTAAAAGGAAGTACTACGAGTACTAGTTACACCGTAACTGAATTAACTGCTGGAACTAGTTATACTTTTACAGTTCGAGCAATATACAATGCAGATAATACAAGCTACGAAGAATCTGACGCTAGTAGTAGTATAACTACTGCTGTACCCGCAAAGGCAGTAATTTTTACTCTCGAAGTAGGTGGACCTGCACCAAGCTTTAACTTTGTAGGTAGTACAGAATCACATACTGTTGAAGTCAGTGCTATTGTGCAAGTAGGGGATGTCTACAAAGCTAGTCTTACATTGCATTCCAATGATGTGTCTACAGGTCCTCTTGGAGCAGGAGAAAGTGCAAATGTAGATTTGAGTGGAAATGGGATAAGTGATACTACTGTCACGATGAATTCTGTTACGGCAAGTGGTGCAAACTTTACTCTCAGTGCTATTCCACAAACAAGTGGTGCAACATATAGCAATCCACCGATTGCAAAAACAATATTGGTAGAATCGCTTACTCAAGATGGTGTGGCTACTACGACTCCACAATCGGTCAAAGTCGTTGTTATCAATGACGGAGACAAAACTACTCAAGATACCAAGATACATCTTCGTTTCAACATAGACAATGCAATTCAGATGGCAATATCTCAAGATCCAAGTTTTGAGGATAGCTCTTACCAATCATACCAATCTTCCACTGAATGGGCACTCCCTGAAGGAAATGGAGCCAAAGTTGTCTATGTTCGATTTAGATCAAAAGAGGGTGGTACGATTACATACTCAGGAGTTATTACCTTAACAGATCAGAGTAATGATGATCCTAATGCGCTACTTTTAGAAAAACCTCTTGTAATTGAAGATATACCGTGTAGTTTGGAGAAACAACAACCATATAAAACAAAAGAACATCCTGGTGTATATTACATTACAGATATCTGTACAAAACGAGCGTTTTCAAATACAGATATGTATTTTAGTTATTTTACGAGTTGGGATGACGTTCATACAACAAGTATTTCTTCACTTGGCGCTATTCCAGATGACACCGTTGAGCCATTTATGACCATGAGACTTTTGACTATTGATGATCGTACTACTCTCACAGAGGGTGCACTCATCAAAACTTTTGATACTCCAAAAGTGTACATCATCCAGGATAATCAGAGACATTGGATTCCAAATGAAGCTACATTCAATACATATCACTACAAGTGGACAAATATCCTCATCGTGGAAGATGAACTACTCCATGCGTTTGATGTAGGGAGTGATGTGGAGTAAAAAATAATACGTAATAAAAAAACATCCGAAATCTTTCGGATGTTTTTTAAAGTTCCAAGTATTATATTGATTGTCTTGCAACAAGTTTTTTGCTGTATATCATCAATACTTCCATACTTCCAACAATCACCCCTGTGTAGAAGAGATCTCCGAGGAGTGTATTTTTGAAAAAGGGGATTCCCATGAGATAACTTTGCATGAGCCCTCCAAAGGAATGTGAGTACATCGTCCCAAATGCCCAGACTGCGCCATTGGTAATGAGGAAGAAGAGGACGGAGCCAAGCAGTGTGCCTATCAGAACATTCCCAAATGTTTTGTGTTGCTTCACAAGTATTCCGATACCGACTACGAGCAAGAAACTTGTATACACAGCGAGCATCATCTTCCAGCTATAAAATCCGACAAAGATGTCACTCACAAGCATGGCTGCCATTGGGAGGATGAAGGCCATTTTTTTTGACAGATAAAGCCCACCAAACAGCGCAATCGCTGCAATCGGCGCAAAATTTGCAGGATGAGGAAAAATTCTTGAAATTACACCTAGCAAGATCAATAGGATGGCTATTACCATTATATTGCTAGAAAAGATTTGTTTATTGTTTATTGTTAGTTGTTTATTGCGATTCATATTTCCATTCAATAGTATCTGAGGCACGGACAGGCATGTGCTCGAGTTGAGTAAGAGGAGTGAGCGTGTTGTTGATATATAGCTGCCAGGTTTTTGACTTTGTGGCAATGACATTATTGAAGCTCGTGAGTACTACTTCCTCGCCGCGTGGTTGCGCTACAGATTGGATGCCTACGGCGTGGAGTAGCTCATCCATCATGACTTCTTCTTGCTGCAACGCAGCGACACGGGTATCGCGTTGGTCTACTGCGGTCACTATATTGACGCTGTATGTATACGATACCTCAGCGGCCGGTTTGGAACAGCCAGCTCCCATGAAGGGCAGGATAAGCAGTGTCAGTGTGAGTAGGCGAGGAACTCGCATAGCATACAGGTTAAAAAGTACAGGTATTATACCAGCGTCCGAAGGAATCGCCAACCGAGGAGCAGCCCAAGGAAAATCGTCGCGCCAAAAGCGTAGTGGACAGGCTTTGCATCATTTTTTTCTGGGGCATTTGCATCAGCTGTCGCAGTCGTTTCTTCTGAGACCAATTGCTCTACACGTTCTTTAGTATTTTCAGATTCTTGTTCCGCTGATTCTTCTGGTGAAGCAGTTTCACTTGTAATTTTTATTCCGGCGACTTCTGGCTCAAGTGTTTGTTCGACTATGCCCCCGCCAATCGCATAGAGTGTTGCCTCTGGAGTCTCATAGGAGATCGGAAGAATCGTCACTTCGGAAGTATTCTCAGATGGTGTTTCATCAGCCAATGCTTCTGTTGAAGTAGATGTTTCTTGTGTTGCTGTGTCTGGGGTAGATGTCGCTGAGTTTTCTGTTGTCGTGTTTCCACCACCTGATGAAGGAGGAACAGATTGAGGAATAGAAAATGAAGAAAGCAGTGAGTACCATGGTTTTTCGAGAAGTGCTGGGACTGCCCATGCGCTGGTCCAGAGTCGGAGCGTATTTGTTTTTTCACCAATGCCACCATCGTCTTTTTGTTGAGAGGCAATGTAGTCTATGGCTGAAAGTTCATTTTTTTTGACATGTGCAATAGGTTTTCCTGTTGAAGTGAGACCCTGCATCATCCAAGGCGTTCCATATATATCTCCAAAGCTTCCATCATTCTTTTGTTGTTCTAAAATATATGCTGTTCCTTTTTCGATCGCTGTGTTGACACCATC